>JAOTWH010000117.1 GCA_029863035.1 Acidimicrobiia bacterium
CCACTCCCAGGAACACGACCCAAGGGATCTGAGAGGTGGTCTCCCCCTCTATCTCAAGCACATAGCGGGCTACGTCCTGGGCCTGTACCGGATCCAATACTCCCTCGAAGGCCGGCATCTCCGGCGTGTGACCACCGAAAACCTGAGAGATGATCTCGTTGGCGGTCAGCTTCGTATTAACGAGCGAGGGCCCCAAGCCCCCGCCTCCGTCCAGCCCATGACAAGACGAACAGACCGAGATGTATGTGTCCAGGCCGATCGCGGCCTCCGACACAACCCCTCCGTCGCCAGCCGCCGCCCTGGTGGCGTCTATGTAGGTGACCACCGCATCGATGGTTTCGGAGGTGAGGATGGCTGAGAAGCCCGGCATGGCCCCGCGACCGTTGCTGATGACAGACACCATCTCGGTGTCCGTGAGCGCAGATGTCTTGAGTGCCGGACCTTCTCCCCCGGATGCATCCGGTCCGTGACAGCGCGAACAGTTCGCAGTGAACAGGCTGGCACCCTCTGCGATCAGGGAGGGAGTGGATGGTTCCTGCTGCCCGGCCCTGAGTCCTTCCAGGAACGACACCACCACTTCGATGTCCTCGGGAGCGACCTGGCCGGCGAAACCGGGCATCGTGCCCTGTCCACTGCTCACGATGGCAAGGAGCTCGGCCTGCGACAAAGCCGTGGTTTTGAGATTGGGACCGAGACCGCCCTCGGCATCGGCACCATGGCAACCAGCACAGTTGTCGGCGAACAACTGCGCCCCGTCCCCGACAGAGTCGGCCGATCCGACGTCGGGCGCAGCACCGCGCAGGGCGGCGCTGAAGGCGGCCACTGCCTCCAATTCTGCTTCGCTGAGGGTTACACCGAAGGCCGGCATGATGGACGTGCCGTCGCGAGTGATGCGCAACATCTCGGCATCCGACATCGTGCTGCCCTGCAGGCTGGGACCGATGCCACCACCACCGTCCACGCCATGGCACGGCGCGCACTGCTGGGCGAACGTCGCATCGCCCCCTTCGACCTGGAAGAGGAGCTGGGTGGCTTCGCTGCGCTCGGATCCCAGAAGCACTGCAACGGCCAGCAACGACCCCACGGCCAGCACCCGCAGCACCGCCTTCCTCGCAACAGGGCTCACGGAGATCATGGTGTCGCCCCTGCCTCGATCCAGTCGATGATCACCTGTATGTCGGAGTCGGCCAAGCTTCCGCCGGGAGGCATGACGCTCCCCGAGCTCTGCGTGCCCAGCAGCTTCTGGGCAAGAAGGCTGTTGTCGGCATCGCCGGGTATCACCGCCGGTCCGTTGTCGCCAGACTCGACCACGGAGTCATAATCAGCCGCCGACCACCCGCCGAATGCTCCATGGCACGCTGAACAGTCTGCCTGCAGTATCTCCTGCACTTCGGCGAAGCTGGGCGCCGCCTGCTCACCGCCACTCGCCATCGTTGTGGTCGAAGCAGCCTCGGCCTCCGTCGTCGTAGTTGCAGCAGCATCGGCATCGTCGCGATCGGATTCGTCGGCGAGGACGTCTCGGGCGTCGAGCAAGAAGGCATGTATGGCGTCCAGTTCGGCGTCGGAGAGATCGGCCTCCGAATATGCGGGCATGCCGCCGGGGAGCCCGGTCCGAGCCACGGTCCCCAGCCATTGCCTGGTGGCGAAGGCCGGTGAACCTGCCGAGGCCCCTCCCTGGGCGTTGAGGCCGTGACAACCGGCACACCCCAGTTTCAAGAAGAGCGTCCTCCCGTCGCCGACGGCTTCGCCGGTGAGCGAGCCGATGTCGGCCAACCCCAGGCCGGGATAGACGTAGGCGGCATCGAGGTAGGCAACCGGCGAGCGATCGTATCCCTCGGGATCGAAATTGTGGTGCGTGTCCGGGCTCCGCATCAACACCGCGACCAGCCCGAGCGCAAGAACGGTCATGACTCCGACCACGATCGGAGCGAGATTGAAGGCGCGCCGTCGCCGGCCGCGGGGCGGCCCTTCTTCTTCGTCTGCTCGAGCGTCGTCACGCCCGGACCGCGACACTCGCACCAGCCACAACGCAGCGACGATCATGATGACCCACACGGCCGCGATCACTGCCGTAATGAACCATGACCCCAGTCCCGGGATCGATATCCCCGCCTCCGCCCCCACGATCTGCGAGCCGATGTCGACACCGATCGTTACCGCGGCCCGCTCAGTCTCCGGGTCGTCCTCTATCTCGACGCGCACCTGGTGGATCCCGCGGACAGTGAATGCAGTCGTATATGTAGCCACGCCGAGGTTGTTGCTCACCACGGCGCCAAGCCGTATCTCACCGGTGACGCCGCCGAAGAAGGCATTGCTGGAGAACACCAAGGGGACGCCCTCGACCGGCCCACCGCTGACCGCGTCACGGACGGTGGCGATTATCTCCAGCTCCTCCCCGGCGACGGCTTCTTCAGGACCGGAAACGTCGATGATCAGGTCGGCGGCGGCGGCGCTACCCGACAAAGAAACCATCGCCACGCCGACCAAGATCGCGACAACGAGGGAGCGCCTCATTGCGTCAGGCTCCCGCTCGAGGCGATCTCCGCTTCATAGGCGCGGTGAGAGGTCTCCTGCCCCTCCCGTTCTTCGACTATTTCGTAGACGGCCATGATCGGAAAGATCTTGACGAACAGCGTCACCAGCAATGCAAAGAAGGCAAAGCCCCCGGCTGTGATCGACCATTCCACCCAGGTGGGCGCGTAGTTGGCGGGTTCATAGGGCAGCAACGGAGCCCGCAGGCCCGTCACCACTATGAAGTAACGCTCCACCCACATGGCCACAGCAACGAAGACGGCGGCGGTGACGATGCCGCCAATGGACCGCATCCGTCGAATCGACATGAGCACGATCGGAAAGATGAGACCGCCGATGAGATAGAACCAGAAGTAGGGAGCGAATTCGGCCACGAACAACTGCCGGAAGATGAACTCGGACCCCTCTTCGAACTTGAAGCCGGCCGTCACGTACTCGGAGATATTGGCGTAGAGCATCACGCCCGCCATGGCCGCCATCAGGAACCCGAGGTACCGAAAATGTTGCAGGGTCAGGAAATTCTCCAGTCGGTATACCCGACGCAGCAGCGCCATCATGATGATGAGCGAGGCGATGCCCGAGAAGATGGCGCCGGCCACGAAGAAGAAACCGAATATCGCGCTGTTCCAAGCTTCCCGCAGCGTCATGGCGAAGATCCACGACACCACCGTGTGCACCGACACCGCGATCGGGATGATGAGGATCATCATGATCGAGATCGAGGAATGCAGCTGTTGCTTCTGGCCGTCGGTGCCCTTCCAGTTAATGGCGAGGATCCGGTAAAGGCTGCTCTTCCATCCTGCCACTTGGCCCTTCAGCCGATCCCGGAAGAAGGCCAGGTCGGGAATCATCGGCAGATACAGGTAGAGCAAGCTGGCGGTGAGGTAGATGGTTACCGCCGTGACGTCCCACACGATGGGCGATTGCCACCGCCCATAGATGAGCACGTGCAGGAACCGGTCTGGTCGCCCCAGATCGACGATGACGAAGAGCGCTCCCGTCATCAAGGCGACGGCGGTGATGAACTCGGCCATGCGAGTCACGGGAGTTCGCCAGGTGGCGTTGGCGACCCGCAAGATCGCCGAAATGAGGGTGCCGGCATGGCTGAT
The DNA here is from genome assembly GCA_029863035.1 of Acidimicrobiia bacterium. Next base: position 3,642 of record JAOTWH010000117.1, read on the forward strand.
CCCGATGAAGAACACGAACATCGTGATGTAGAGGCCCCACGAGATCCGATCGCTCATCCCGGTCACCACCAGCCCGTCCCTCAACTGCACGAAATAGGCGTATAGGGCCCAGGCGATCACCGCCAGCAGCACCCCGATCACGAGGTAGTAGTTGCGGGTGGTGGTGCGAGCAGGTTCGAGGGTCGCCTCTTCCAGTTCCTCTCGCCAGGTACTCATCGGTCCCACCTGGCGCTCCCTTCTGCCAGACGCGTCCATGGCCAGCGGATCGGCAGGAAGCCGGTGTTGGTGGGGTCACGGCCGACTTCCTCGCCGTGGCCAGGTATGTAGAAGACCCGCGGCTGAGTGCCCAGCTCCTCCTTGAGCCGGAAGCCATCGTTGTTGGCCAGGAAGCGCGATATCGAAACCAGCTCCCGGCCGTTGGTGGCGTAATCTTCCTCCAGGTCCCCGTAATAGATGGCCGAGTGCGGGCAGCCCTGGATGCAGTACGGCAGGGTTCCGGACCGCACCATGTCGGGACAGAAGTCGCACTTCATGACCGTGCCCTTGCGCGCCGGCACCTGCAGCTCGAGGTCGTAGTCGGCCAGCAACGCTTCGGGCGGGACCGGCGGGTCGCCCCAGTTGAAGAAGCGACGGTCGTAGGGGCAAGCGGCCATGCAGATGCGGCACCCGATGCACCGATCCTGGTCGATCAATACCGGCCCCTCCGGAGTGGAAAAGGTCGCTGCCACCGGGCAAACGTTGACACAAGGCGGGTTCTGGCACTGCTGGCAGGGCGTGGGAATGAAGCGGGTTCCGTCGCCGGGGAGCTCGTGCTCGAAGACCTCGATCCATTGCATCGGATCTGGAGTGAAGTGCCCTTCGATGCAGGCCGTGGTGCACTGCGGTGGAAGCCCGATGCTCTGGCAACCATCACAGCTCCGCAGGTCGATGATCATCGTCCATTGACGCGTTCGAGCCCGAAGGGGGAGCTCGTTCGTCTGGGCTGTGGGCGTTTGCGCCAACGCCGTGCGCAGCGTGCGGGGGACCACTTGTGTGACGCCCCCGAAGACCGCGGCGACCCCGAAGAGTCGCAGAGCGGTGCGCCGGTCAACAGAACGCACCCCGTCGGCGAACAGCCAGGTCTTGAATTCCCGGCGGTTGTGGCGAGTCATGGAGGCGCGAGCAGCTGCCAGCGGCATCAACGCCAGCATGGTGATGATCGTCAGAAGAACGAAAAGTGGACTGGCTCCCCAAGTCAATAACGCCGCTACCGCCCCGATAGCCGGTACCGCCAGGACCGCGTAGCCACGCCAACGCTTTCGTCTGAACCGGGCAGCGGCTACCACGGCCGCCTTGTCCCGATCATGCGGGCACCGGGCTATTCATGGGTGAACCACCGAAATGAATCAGTCACGGACCGGTTCTCTCTGTCGAACTGTCAGTATCTAAGGGGTGGGAAACCCCACCAACCAGGGCACAAGGTCCCCCTTCGCTGGGTCGATGGACCCGGGGCGATGGTGATTGAACGTAACGAGTGACTTCCCTAGGAATCGCTGCTTCCTGCCGGCAGCCCGCACCGGTGGGGCCAGACGGCTTAAGAGAAGGCGTTCTCGCCGGTGATGGCCTGGCCAAGCACGAGGGTGTGGATCTCGTTGGTCCCCTCGTAGGTGATCACCGACTCCAGGTTGTTCATGTGGCGGATCACGGGATATTCCAGCGTGATCCCGTTCGCTCCCAGCACACCTCGCGCCTCGCGGGCAACGTCGAGGGCCATCCTCACGTTGTCCATCTTGCCGAAGCTGATATGGGCAGATGTTGCCGTACCGGAGTCCTTCATCCTGCCCAGATGCAAGGCGAGGAGCATGCCCTTGTTCGTCGCCACCATCATGTTGACCAGTTTGCGCTGCGTGAGTTGGAACGAAGCAATGGGGCGATCGAATTGCTGGCGCTCCTTGGCGTACTCCAAAGCCGCCTGATAACACGCCCGGGCCGCGCCCACCACACCGAACACGATTCCGAAACGGGCCTCATTGAGACACGCGAGCGGTCCCTTGAGGCCGCTTACCTCAGGCAACACGGCATCGGCTGGAAGGCGGATGTCGTCGAAAACCAGCTCGGAGGTAACCGAGGCACGTAGCGAGAGCTTGCGCTCGATGTTGTTGGCGGTGAAACCTTTGGAGTCGGTTGGCACGATGAAGCCGCGGATGCCGTCATCGGTTTGGGCCCATACGATCGCCACATCGGCGATACCGCCGTTGGTGATCCACATCTTGGAACCGTTCAACACCCAATCGTCACCAACCTTGGCGGCGTTGGTGCGCATCGACGACGGATCGCTTCCCGAGTCGGCCTCGGTTAGCCCGAAGCAGCCGATTATTTCACCAGCTGCCATCTGCGGCAGCCACTGTTGCTTCTGATCCTCGGAACCGAACGCCCATATGGGGAACATGGCAAGCGAGCCCTGCACCGATACGAAGCTGCGGGTGCCGCTATCCCCGTACTCGAGCTCGGTGCACGCCAGGCCATAGTTGACCGAGCTGGTGCCGGCGCAGCCGTAGCCCTCCAGGTGCATTCCGAGCAGACCAAGAGCGCCCATGTCCTTGGCCAGCTCTTTGGGAAAGGTCCCTGCCTCGAACCATTCGCCAACATCAGGGAGCACCTTGTCGGCTACGAACTGGCGGACCGTGTCGCGCAGCAGCCTCTCTTCGTCGCTGAGGAGGGCATCGGTGCCGAGGACGTCGAGAGGGTCGACCGTGCCTGGTGAGATGGGTTCTGTGGCCACCGCGTCGAGTGTAGAGGCGGTTCTAAGCGGAGCGGCGAAGAATACGCCGGCGTTGGCGCTCGGTGGTGCCACCCCAAACGCCGTAGCGCTGACGCGTTTCCAACGCGTATTCGAAGCAAGCGTCCTTGACGGAACAGGAGTCGCACACCACTAGAGCAGGGTCGGCGTTGCCGTCTTGGCCCGGGAAGAAGATGGCGGAATCAAAGCCGCGACAGGCCGCAAGCGCCGACCATGGCTGCTCCTCTTCGGTGGGGAAGAAGCCCTGCTTACTGATCTCGGTGTCGTTGTTGCCCATTTCTGCTACCTAGAAGACGTTCCAACTGTGGTATTTGGTTCCCATCCACAGGGAATACCACTCATAGCATTGTAGCGGCTCTTTTGAGCGCGCGGAAGAGCAGCCTCCATTTGGCGTCCCACAGTTCTACACAGAGTGGTCCACAGGCTTTTCCACAGTTGCCGATTACGCGCCGTGTTCCGACTCGCTAGAATTGCTCGTCCGAAGACAATCGCTGTGGAAGGAACAACATTGCTCTACTTTGCGTACACATCGCTGATCGAGCCATCGAAACTCGATGAAGTTGCGCCGGGAGCAGAATTCGCTTTCATCGCCCACCTGCCAGAGT
>JAOTWH010000007.1 GCA_029863035.1 Acidimicrobiia bacterium
TGTGGGCATGCGGCACAGGGTTGGGATGGGCGCCACCCGCGATGAGCCCGATTATGTGAGCCGCGTCCACCAAGAGGATGGCTCCCACCTCGTCTGCAATGGCGCGGAACTCAGCCCAGTCAAGAATGCGCGAGTACGCCGAGTAGCCAGCCACGATCATCTTCGGCTTGTGTTCGATGGCCAGCTTGCGCACCACGTCCATGTCCACCAGCTCGGTGTCGGCATCGATGGGATAGGCAACGAAGTTGTAGAGCTTGCCAGAGAAATTGACATGCGAGCCATGGGTGAGGTGGCCGCCTTGGTCGAGGCTCATCCCAAGGACTGTGTCGCCCGGCTCGAGCAACGCGAAGTAGGCGCCCATGTTGGCCTGCGCCCCCGAGTGTGGCTGGACGTTGGCGTACTCGGCGCCGAACAACGACTTGGCTCGCTCCTGGGCGAGCGTCTCGATGTCGTCCATGTTCTCGCAACCCTCGTAGTAGCGCTTGGACGGGTAGCCCTCGGCGTACTTGTTCGTCAGCACTGAGCCGCTGGCCTGCATCACCGCACCTGAGGTGAAGTTCTCCGAAGCGATCAAGTGGATATGGGTGCGCTGTCGCTCGACATCGTCTGCGATGATCTGAGCAACCTGAGGATCAACCTCTTCAAGAGCGCGCAGGTCTGTCATCGATACTCCTAGGCGGGTCGAGGCAGGCTAGCGCCGAGCAGAAGCAGGAGCCCAGCAGCGAAGGGTCCGACGCGCCAACGTGGTAGGTGGACGGCGAGGCCGGCGGCCGAGCCACGACGACGCTCCGGCGAAGGCGGCAGCTCCGATCGCAGTCGGCTTTTCGACATCGGGCGCGAAACCAAAGGCCGAATGCGATCTAATGGAAGAGCCGTAGGCTCGACTCTCTATGGCAGAGCTGCCCGCCACCGCAGAGGTCGTCGTCATCGGTGGCGGGGTGATGGGGACCTCGGTCCTGTACCACCTAGCGGCGGCTGGATGCACCAACACGGTGCTCATCGAGCGAGAGACCATCGCCGCCGGGTCAACCTCAAAGGCCGCCGGGGGAATCCGTGCGCAGTTCTCCGACGAACTCAACATCCGCATGGCCCTCGAGAACATCCGACGCTACGAGGCGTTCGGCGCTCAGTTCGGAGTTGATATCGACTACAAGCAGTGGGGCTATCTGTTCCTGTTGACAGAGGAGGCACTGCCCTCGTTCCGGGATGCATTGACGCTGCAGAATCGGCTCGGCGTGCCATCACAACTGCTGACCCCGGACGAAGCGCTGGCGATCATCCCTCAGCTCGCCCTCGACGAAGTCGCAGCTGCAACCTTCTGTCCGATCGATGGCTACGCCACCCCAGAAACGGTTGCCCAGGCATACGCCGCCGCGGCCCGAGCCCTGGGGGCAACGATCGTGCAGGGTTCAGAGGTGGAATCCATCGAAACGACTGACGATCGCGTTAGCGGGGTCGTAGCGCGTTCGGGCACCGTCTCGGCGCCCACGGTGGTGTGCACGGCTGGGGTCTGGTCCCCTCAGCTCACCGCACCGCTTGGCCTCGAGCTTCCGGTTACCCCGGAGAAGAGATATGTGTGGCTAACAGATGAAGAGGACTCGCTACCCCACGAGCTGCCGCTCACCATCGATTTCGCATCGGGCTTCTACTTCCAGCGTGAGGGGAGCCGCCTCCTATTCGGCGGACGAGTGCCCACAATCGACGAGCTGGCGCCCGACGCCATGCGGCGGCTTCCGTTGCTCGAAACGCTGCCTATCAAGCCTGGGTGGTGGGGCTATTACGCAATGAGCCCAGATCACAACGCCATCGTTGGCGCGGCCGGTTCGCCTCAAGGCCTCCTCTATGCGACTGGGTTCTCGGGACACGGGTTCCAACAAGCGCCGGTCATCGGCGACTACCTGGCACACCTGGCCATTGGTAAAGAGCCCCCGTTCGACCTATCACCGTTGTCGGTAGGCCGCTTCTCCGACGGATATGCCATAAGCGGGGAAGCCCACGTGGTGTGACGCTCGTTCAGATAGTGATCGGACCGGGGCGCAGCACCGTCGGCGGATCGGTGGTGACATCAACAACCGTTGAACTCTCCACGCCCCCAGCCGGCGCGTCGACGTAAACGCTCACGTCGTCGCCGAAGACCGCTTTGGCACTCTCCGCGTTCAGCGTTGGCTGCTCACCGCTCATATTGGCACTGGTGGCGGCCAGCGGACCGGCCAACTCGAGCAGCTCCAGAAGCACCGGGTGATTCGGCATGCGAAGTCCGATCGTTCCCCGGGCGGCATCGCCCAGCCAATTCGGGAGTCCAGGGTGAAGCCTGCAGACGATCGTCAACGGACCAGGCCAATGCTCTGCTGCCAGCCGCCTGGCTGGCTCTCCCAGAGGTGAAACCGACTCAGCCTGGTCGAGAGTTGCCACCAAGAGGGCGATGGGTTGGCTCGATGAGCGCCCCTTGAGCCGCCGCAGCTCGGCTACGCCGTCCGGCCGATATGCGTCGACCGCCAGACCGTAGACGGTGTCCGTAGGGACGCCCACCACGGCGCCGCGGCGCAGTGCCTCGAGTGCCGTTTCATCCGTCATCAACACAGTCTTAGCAGAATGGGAAAAACGCCGTGAAATAGGGTGATTTTCTTCAAAGATGCTTATAGTTTTGGCCGTAAGGCAGTTCCCAGTTGTGCAGGCGCACATTTGGGCGTGAGCACGGGAGTGTTATGAACAAGACGGAAATGGCAGAGAAGCTGGCCAAGAAGGCCGACGTCTCACAAGCCCGGGCGGCGGAGATTGTTGACATCATCTTCTCAACCAAGCCCGGCAACGGAATCATCGCAGTCGAGCTCGACGCTGATCGATCCGTCACCATCAGCGGCTTTGGCACCTTCGAGGGCCGCCACCGCAAAGCACGCGAAGGTCGCAACCCGGCAACGGGTGAGAAGATCCAGATCGCAGCCAAGAAGTACCCGGCTTTCAAGGCAGCCAAGGGCTTCAAGGACCGCGTAGCCGAGTAGTAACCAGCAGATCTAGAACCGCACGAGGCCCGGTCGACAGACCGGGCCTTTGCGCGTCTTGCTCTTCTTCCCCTCCCGCTTGCGGGAGGGGTGAGGGGAGGGTGTCAACCCGTCCGAAGATTCCAGCGCGATGCTATTTCGCGGTAGCGGTCGCCACCCCCACCCGGCCTCCCCCACCTCGTGGGGGAGGTGAGGGAATCGCCCGTCGCGCGACGACGCCGCGTTCTATCAGTCCTCTAGGTGATTCACCGATTGTCGTGGCAAGGTGTAGTAGTGCGGCCGCGTTAGCAGCCTCTGGCTAGTGGCTAGATACAGCAGCTGGCGCCCTTGCGGGCTGCCACATAGCGGTCCTTGCCCGCCAGGTCTTGGCGGATCTCTCGATCTAGTGCGCCGAACAGTTCATCGGCGACGGTGCCCTGGGCCTCGCCGATCTCGGCGAACAGCCAGCCGCCGATGCCCAGCCACCAAAACGCCTCGTCGGCCAGGCGCGCCAGGACCTCGGCGCCTGCGGCACCGGCCACCAATGCCTCTCGTGGCTCGTGCTCTCGAATCTCGGGGTCGAGGCCCGCGAATTCAGCCTCGGTCACGTATGGCGGGTTCGAAACCAGGAGGTCGATACGGCCCTTGAGCCGCTGCGGCAGGGCATCGAACAGGTCGCCTTTGAGCCACTCGACGTCCAGCCCGGTTCGCTGCGAATTCTCGCTGGCCAGAGCCAATGCCGACTCACTGGTATCGGTACCGATGACTCGCGCTTGCGGGAATGCGTGCTTGAGGGCGAGCGCAAGATTGCCGCTCCCGGTGCACATGTCGACGATCACCGTTCCCGGACCAGCCTCGCCAAGCGACTTGACGGCATCTTGCCACAGCACCTCGGTCTCGGGGCGAGGTATCAACGCTCGTTCGTCAACCGCCAACTCGATGGGACCGAATTGAACGGTCCCCTCCAGGTACTGCAATGGCACGCCCGCCTGGCGTTTGGCGAGAAGCGCATCGAATTGCTCTTGGACATCAGCTGGAATGGCGCCGCCAGCAGCAAGCTGAGATCGTTCCATGCCAGCCGCTATCAGCAGCCGCTGATGCTCATGGGCCGGTAGGTCAGGCATCGCTTCTCGTTTCTCGTCTCTCGTCTCTTCGGAACTAGCAACTAGGAACTAGGAACTAGTTACTCCCTCCGACAACCGCTTCGTCTCCTCGTCCTCCATGAGCGCGTCGTGGAATCCGTCGAGGTCGCCCTCCAAGATCTCGGGAAGTCGCTTGATGGTTAGACCAACCCGATGGTCGGTAACGCGGTTCTCCTTGAAGTTGTAGGTGCGAATCTTCTCGCTGCGCTCTCCTGTTCCCACCTGAGAACGCCTGCTCTCGGCCAACTCTCCCAATTGCTCGTCGAGCTGCTGTTGGTAGAGCCGGGCCCGCAACACTCGCAATGCCTTGGCTTTGTTCTGAAGTTGTGACTTCTCGTCCTGGCAGATGACAACGAGACCGGTCGGCTTGTGGGTGATGCGGACCGCCGAGTCTGTGGTGTTCACCGACTGGCCTCCTGGACCCGACGATCGGAACACATCGATCTCGAGATCGTTCTCATGCACATCTACATCGACGGCTTCGACCTCGGGCAAAACAGCCACGGTGGCGATCGAGGTGTGGATGCGCCCCGCCGACTCCGTTTCGGGTACCCGTTGCACGCGGTGGGGCCCGGCCTCGTACTTCAGCCGCGAATAGGCACCGTCTCCTTTCACTGCGAAAGTCGCCTCCTTGATACCCCCGCCATCGGCAAGGGATGTGTTGATGGCCTCGACCGTCCAGCCTTTGCCCTCGGCGTAGCGCTGATACATGCGGTAAAGATCGCCCGCCCACAGGGCTGCCTCGTCGCCTCCGGTGGCGGCACGCAGCTCCATGATCACGTCTCTTGAGTCGTTCGGGTCGGTTGGGATGAGAAGGCGGCGTAACTCGGTGTCGAGCTTCTCCAGCTCCACGGTCTTGGCCTCGATGACGCCATTTAGGTATTCCGACATCTCACCGTCCGACTCGGCTTGGACCATCTGTTCTGCTTCGGCCTTCTCTTGGGTGGCCGCCTGGTGCGCGTGGAATGCCTCAACCACCGGACGCAGCTCGGCGTGGCGGCGAGCCACCTCGCGGTACAACTCCTGGTTGCCAAGCACGGCAGGATCGGACAACTGAGCCACTCCTTCGGCATGAACACGCTCGATTTCTTCCAAGCGTTCTCTGAGGACGGCGTCCATCAGCTGAACTCCGCAGCCAGCGCGCCGGGGGCAACCGGACCGCGATCCTTGACTGCCACAACCTCTTCGTCCTCAAGGGCCGCGATCAGGCTGGCGACGGCGACCTCCACTTGGTCGCCGGTTGGCTCACGGGTCGTAAGCCTCTGCAACCAGATCCCCGGTTTAGAGGCGACGGCCAGCCATTGCTTGGTAGCTGCCGCCTTCAGTATTTCGTAAGACAAGCCGGCGATGGCAGGTATCAGGACGATTCGACTGGCGATGAGCAGCTCGACTCTGGGGCGCCCGATGAAGGTGAATATCACCAAGGCGATGAGGATGACGATCATCAAGAAATTCGTTCCGCATCGAGGGTGGCGGGGCGAGTACTTCTGTATTGCGTCCACCTCGAGTGGGTCACCCGCCTCGTATGCGTGGATGGTCTTGTGCTCTGCTCCGTGATACTCGAAGACGCGCCCGATCTCTTTGGAGCGGCCGATGATCCAGATGTATCCCAGGAACAGCACAACCCGGATCAGGCCATCCACGAGGTTGAACACGATCGAGGAGTCCCCCAGGAAGCCTTGGGCAGCGCCTGCCAGCAGCAGCGGGGCGATGATGAAGATGCCGACGAAGAAGATCAGGCCGATCGCCATGGCACCGGCGATGTGCCACCTACCGATCTCCATTTCTTCTTCTTCGCCAGCTTTCTGAGCCGACCACGACAGGGCCCGAAAACCAAGTGAAAGAGATTCGGCAAGCACCAACATGCCGCGGACGAACGGCACCTTGCGCCAGCGCGACCTAGCCAAGAGTTTGGGCAGCTCGTGAGATACGGCCTCGATGACTCCATCGGGGCGCCTAACGGCGACTGCCCAACCCTCCGGGGCGCGCATCATCACGCCTTCGATGACGGCTTGCCCGCCCACGGTGGCCCCGGGGGCGCGGCTCATTTAGGCCTCTTCTTCAGCAGGGCCTTGTTCGGAGCTTTCGGCTTCAGCCGCAGCTGGCTCTTCGGTGGCAGCAGACTCTGCCAACTCGTCTCCGCCGGCAGGGTCAACCTCGTCCTCCTCCGGTTCGGCAGAGGCTTGCGGTTTGGGAGTCGCGGTCGGGGCGGGCTCATCTGAGATGAGGCTCTTCTTGCCGTAGCGCTTGTTGAATCGCTCGACTCGCCCGCCCGAGTCAACCAGCTTCTGTTTGCCGGTGAAGAACGGATGGCACTCGTTGCACAGCTCAACGTGAAGCTCGCTCACAACCGAACGGGTTGTGAAGTTGTTGCCGCACGAGCAAACGACGGCGGTCTCTTGGTACTCGGGGTGTATGTCTGTCTTCACGATCTAGCTCCTAGGAATCTGCGGCGGCCGGAACGGTACCGGTTGTCTTGGCCACCTCGGCCAGGAATTCCGCATTGGATTTCGTTGACTTCAGTCGGTCTATCAGCAGCTCCAGAGCTGCGCCTGGCTCCAAAGCCAAGAGCACCCTGCGCAACTTCCAGACCTCTGTTAGCTCGGCTTTAGTAAACAGCAGTTCTTCCTTGCGTGTTCCCGATCCCTCGATGTCGATCGCCGGATAGATCCGCTTGTCGGCGAGCTTGCGATCGAGGCGCAACTCCATGTTGCCTGTGCCTTTGAACTCCTCAAAGATCACCTCGTCCATTCGGGATCCGGTCTCGATGAGTGCAGTACCCATGATGGTGAGACTGCCACCCTCTTCGATATTGCGTGCCGCCCCGAAGAAGCGCTTGGGGGGATAGAGGGCCGTGGAATCGACGCCACCCGACAGGATTCGGCCAGACGCCGGAGTCGCCAGGTTGTGCGCTCTGGCCAGACGGGTGATGGAGTCGAGAAGGATCACCACATCTGTTCCCGACTCCACCAGCCGCTTGGCTCGCTCGATGGCAAGCTCGGAAACCTGGGTGTGCTCCTCGGCCGGTCGGTCGAAGGTGGAGTAGATGACCTCACCCTTCACCGAGCGCTGCATGTCGGTGACCTCTTCTGGCCGCTCGTCGACCAGCACCACCATGAGGTGGCACTCTGGGTTGTTGGCCGTAACCGAGTGGGCGATCTCCTTGAGAACGGTCGTCTTGCCAGCCTTCGGCGGCGAGACGATGAGCCCACGCTGTCCTTTGCCGATCGGGGATATGAGATCCATGATGCGAGCCATGATCCCGCCCGGTTCACCCTCCACCTCCAGCGGTAAGCGCATGTCGGGGAAGAGAGGTGTGAGGTCGGCGAACTTCTTGCGCTTACGGGCCTCCTCCGGCTTCATTCCGCTGACGGTGTTGATGGACGTAAGAGCGGGGAACTTCTCCTGGGCCCTGGCCCCCCGAATACCACCGGCGACAATGTCACCCTTGCGGAGCCCGAACTTGCGAACCTGGTTGGCCGCCACGTAGACGTCCTTGTCTCCTGGCAAGTAACCGTCAACCCGAAGGAAGCCGTAGCCCTCGGGCAGGATGTCGAGGATCCCTTCACGGTCCTCGAGCTGTACATCTTCCTCTTGGCGGTCCTTGGTCCCGCGACCGCGGCTGCGATTGCCCTGGTTGTTGCCGTAGCGATTGCTTTGGCCACGATTCCGCTGGCTGCCACCCTGGCGGTTGCCAGGGCCCGCGCCCTTGTCTCGGCCACCGGCTTCGGTGCGCTGACCGTTGTCTTTCGTGACGATCTTGGCGACGGGCTCGTCGTCGACCTTCAATTCGGACGCGTCGAAGTCCTTCGAGTCCAAAATGGCATCGATCAACTTGGCCTTCTGGAGCGTTGAATGTTCATTCACTCCAAGGTCGGCGGCCATTGACCGCAGTTTGTCGAGCTTCAGCCCTTGCAGTTTTGCTCTGCTCATGGTTTCCCTATTTGTCGCGGAGGGCCTGTTGGTAGGCCTCCCAGTCCTTGTTGAATCTTTCGTTGCCGATGTCGGTCAAGGGGTGGTTGAACATCTTCTCCATCACGTCGAATGGCATCGTCGCCACGTCTGCGCCGATTCGGGCCGAGTCCACAACGTGCTGGGTGTGTCGCATGGACGCTGCCAACACCTGAGTGTCGTAGCCCTGCACCGCATAGATCTCGACGATCTCACCCAACAGGCCCATCCCATCGTTGGCTATGTCGTCGACCCTTCCCAGGAAGGGAGAAACGTAGGTGGCACCTATGGAAGCTGCCAGGATCGCCTGGGCTGGCGAGAATACAAGAGTCACGTTGATGGGCATCCCCAGGTCGGTGAGCCGTGCGCCTGCGGTGATGCCCGCCTTGGTCAGCGGGACCTTGATGATCACGTTGTCGGCGATCTCCCGCAGGGCTTTGCCCTGGGTAACCATTTCCTCTGGATCGGGGGACACAACTTCGGCCGAAACGGGCCCCGGCACGATGTCGGTAATGGCCTTTACCAGGTCGTGGAATTCGAGCCCTTCCTTGGCGGCAAGGGTGGGATTAGTAGTGATTCCATCGAGAATGCCCCATTCCGAGGCCGTCTTGATGTCCTCAAGATGGGCTGTGTCGAGAAACAGCTTCACAAAAGCCTCCCAGCTGGAAGCGGTGGGTTCACCTTCCGGGGGATCGGGGCACGCGCAGTGCCGCCGCAGCGGTCCGGATTGGTGGACAGGATGTCCAGGAAGAACTTTACCTGGCGATCTCCCAGAAGCAAAGCTTCGCGGGTTCGCTTGGGATACAACCCTGGTCGCCGACGCCCTATTCCGTCAGCTAGACCAGCCCAATCGGGACACAACAGCGTCGAGAGTGGGAGCCACCGGCTCCAACTCTGGGGCTACACCAAGGGCGGTATCGGGATCCTTGAGACCGTGGCCGGTGATGGTGACCACCACCGGGCCGTCCGGCAGCCGATCGCGGTTCTTCAGCAATCCGGCGACCGGCGCAGCACTGGCTGGCTCTCCGAATACGCCGTCGCCCGCCGCTACGAACCGGTATGCCTCGAGGATCTCCTCGTCGGTGACCGCCTCGATCAGGCCTTCGGATTCATCGCGGGCGGCCTCGGCAGACTTCCACGACACCGGATTGCCGATACGGATGGCCGTGGCAACGGTGTCCGGTTCGTCCACCACTTCTCCATGCACGATGGGCGCCGCACCCGCGGCCTGAAAGCCCCACATCTGGGGAGCGTGGCCGGCGGCTCGGTAGCCCATCCAATAAGCAGTGATGTTGCCGGCGTTGCCGACGGGCAGAGCGTGGACCGCAGGCGGACCCTCCAGCGCCTCGGCCACCTCCCAGGCGGCGGTCTGTTGGCCCTCGATGCGGAACGGGTTCACCGAGTTCACCAAAGCCACGTCGTGCGATGATGAAAGCTCCATCACCACCGCCAACGCGTCGTCGAAGTTCCCGTCGACAGGCACGATGGCGGCCCCGTGCATGAGGGCCTGGCTCAGCTTGCCGCGGGCCACCTTGCCCGCCGGAAGGACAACGATGCAATCCAGCCCGCCTCTCGCTGCGTAGGCAGCCGCCGAGGCCGATGTATTGCCGGTCGAGGCGCAAGCCACCGCCCGCGCACCGCTCTCCTTCGCCTTGGAGACCGCAAGCGTCATGCCTCGGTCCTTGAACGATCCCGTCGGGTTTAGGCCTTCGAACTTGAGGTAGGTGTCGCGCCCCAGTTCGCCGCTCAGAACTGGGGCCGGAACCAGCGGCGTGTTCCCCTCGAGCAGAGTCACCACGGGGGTTGAGTCGGACACGCTGAGCCGGTCGCGATAGGCGTCGATCACTCCGGGCCAGGGACGATTCACACCTCGTCGCTCTCTACTCGGATGATCGATTGCACTCGGCGAACCACGTCGAACCCCTCCAACGACTCGACAGCCTTGCGCTGCTTGGCCTCGGCGGCGGAGTGAGTAACGACCAACAGGGTTGCCTCGTCACCCTGGCCCTCCTGCCATACCGATTTGATGCTCACCTCGGCAGTGCCGAAGGCGCTGGCTATCTGAGCTAGTACCCCAGGCTCGTCCGCCACATCGAGGCGGATGTACCACTTGGTGGCGACCTCACCGAAGTCCAGCACATCACCCGGTGCCAGTCGCACTCTCGGGGAAACTTGGGCTCCGGCCAAGATCTCGCGTGCGGCATCGATTACGTCTCCCAAGACCGCAGTGGCGGTTGGCTCCCCCCCTGCTCCAGGACCGGCGAAAAGCAACTCTCCAACCGAGGGACCCTCGATGAAGATGGCGTTGGTGGCGCCTCGGATGGCTGCCAACGGGTGATCGATGCGCACCATCGCCGGATGGACTCGAACGCTGATGCCCGCCTCCGTTCTTTGCCCAACTGCCAGCAGCTTCACCACGTAGCCAAGGTCTTCCGCGAAATCGATATCGACCTGTGTTATGCGCTCGATCCCTTCCCGGTAAACAGAGCTGACCGGGATCCAGGTCCCAAAGGCGAGGCTGGCCAAGATGCAGGCCTTGGAGGCGGCGTCCGCTCCGGACACGTCGGCGCTTGGGTCGGGCTCGGCGAAACCCATCTGCTGGGCCTCGGCCAGGGCCTCTTCGTACGACTGCCCAGCGTCGGCCATCCTGCTCAAGATGAAGTTGGTTGTCCCGTTAACAATGCCGAGCACTCGGTTGATGGGTTCACCAGCCAGCGTCTCCGACAGCGGTCTGATGATGGGTATGCCGCCCCCCACCGCAGCCTCGAAAAGAAGTGGGACGCCGGCCTGTTCGGCGGCGGCGATCAGCTCGGGGCCTTTTGAGGCCACCAACTCCTTGTTGGCAGTAACCACGGGCTTGCCGGCGCGCAGCGCGCCGAGCACCATCTCGCCTGCGGGGTCGGTACCACCCATCACCTCCACCACGAGCTGAACGTCGGGGTGGGACACGACTTCGTTCAAGTCGGTGGTGAGCAGGCCTTCGGGGATCTCGACGTCTCTTTGCTTGGCGGCGTCGCGCACGCCGATCTTGTGGATGGTCAGCGAGAGGCCGGTTTTCGCTTCGAGAGCATCATGGTCGTTGATGAGCCGCTTGATAACCGGCCCACCGACCGTGCCCGCTCCCAAGATGCCTATACCTACTTCGCTCATGAGCCGGAGGGTAGGAGAGAAGCTTCCAGCTTCCCTCGAACCCGTTACTCGTTACTCGTTGCTCGTTCGAGGAACTAGAAACGAAAACGAGAAACGTCCTCTCACATCTCGTCCGGTGCAGAGATCCCCAATATGCCGAGTACCGAGATCAAGGTGTTCTTGGCCACCTCGACCAGCCACAGCCGGGCTCTGGTCAACTCGGGAGGAATGGCTTCACCATCCTGCTCGCCAATGATGCGGACGTCCGAATAGAACTTGTGGAATGCGCTGGCCAGCTCGTAGCCGTAGCCACACAACCGATGGGGTGCGCGACGCCGCGCCGATTCGGCAGCCTCCTCGCCCAGTCGATCGATCTGGCGCAGCAGATCCAGCTCCGAGGGATGGGTGAGCAGCTCGAAGTCGGCATCGGCGATGTCGCCACGGTCCTCGTTCTCGGCGGCGGCGAAGCGCTCCAGGCTCCGCATCCTGGCGTGGGCGTACTGGAGGTAGTACACCGGATTCTCCATGCTCTGACGCTTGGCTTCCTCCAGGTCGAAGGTGATGGCGGTATCAGGGGAGTAAGCCAGGAGGTGGTAGCGAGCCCCGTCCGGACCCACCTCGTCCAACACCTCCCGGAAGGTGACGAACTCCCCCGCCCTGGTTGACATCTTGACGGGCTCTCCCGCTCTGGTGAGGGTGACTAACTGGGTGACGATCACCTCGAGCTGGTCGGGGTCGTACCCGGCTGCCTCTATGCCCGCCTTCACGCGCGGGATGTAGCCATGGTGATCGGCGCCCCAGATGTTGATCAGCGTCGTGTTGCCTCGCTCGAATTTGTCCCAGTGGTAGGCGATATCGGGCATCACGTAGGTAAAGGCCCCGTCCGACTTAACCAGGACACGATCCTTCTCATCACCGAACTCCGTCGCCCTGAACCAAGTTGCGCCTTCCTCGTCGTAGACATGCCCTCTCTCTCGCATGGCGTTGAGGGCAGCATCCACCTCGCCCTTCTCATGGATCTGAGCTTCAGACACCCACGAATCGAATTCGATGCCTGCCAACTCGAGCGTCTGGCGAATGTCCGCCATGGCACGCTCCACCCCCCATGCGACCGCCTCTGGCTCTGCTACATCGGGACCCTTGGCATCGAACAACTCTCGAGCCCATCCGGCCAGGTACTCGCCCTGATAACCGTCCTCGGCAACCTCTCTCTTCTCACCCGACGCCTGGGCATAGCGGGCCAAGAAGCTGGCGGCGTAGCGGTCCATCTGCCCGCCGGCGTCGTTGAAGTAGTACTCCCGAGTCACCACGAAGCCTGTGAACCGCATCAGGTTGGACAGAGCGTCGCCCAGCACTCCACCACGCAAGTGCCCGATATGGAGCGGACCGGTGGGGTTCGACGAGACGTATTCCACCAGCACATGTTCTCCGCCGCCCACGTCAACCTGACCCCAAGAGGGATCCGAGGCAACGCGGCGACCCACGTCGTGGAGCCACGAGTCGTTAAGTCTGAAGTTGATGAACCCAGGGCCAGCGATCTCGGTGTCGGCGAGGTGCGGGACGTCGGGCAAGTATCGCAGGATGATCTCGGCAACCTCTCGCGGCGCCTTGCCAGCGTCCTTGGCGGCCGCCAGCGAGACGTTGGACGCCCAGTCGCCGTGCTCACGCTCGCGGGGCCGCTCGACCTCGATCTCTACAGCCACCGACCCGAGTTCTCCTGCTGCGGTGGCCGCGTCCAGGGCGCTCCGTATGGCGGCAACGATGGCGTCGGGGAACATGGCGGAAGAGTAAGAAATCAGCTGTCAGTTATCAGTTACTAGAGACGTTTCTCGTTTCTCGTTTCTCGTTTCGAATCCCTCCACCGCCCGAAGGGTGGGGAGGTGCCAGAGCGCCCGAAGGGCGTGGAGGCGAGGGGGAGCTGATGTGCATGACATCCGACGCGTTATGGGCCCCGAAGAGTCCGCTCCCCCATCCCCTCGGGCCTTCGGCCCGAGGTACTTCCCCCGCAAGCGGGAGAAGGGAAGAGGCGTGCCCCCGACAGGTACCAAAGAGCGTCGGCCGCAGGCCGACTCGATGGCGGGGCCGTCGAACTCGAACAGAGCTCGAAAGGCTCAGCTCGCGGGTCAAGGCGGGCAAATGCTCGCCGGGTAACTGTCAAGCACGGAGTTCCCTTCGTGCCCCCGGCAGGATTCGAACCTGCGCACCCGGCTCCGGAGGCCGGTGCTCTAATCCCCTGAGCTACGAGGGCGGGACGGAGATGGTACCGCTTCTGTTTTGCGCACCCGGACGGCAGGTTCGTCGGCAATGGCTTGCCATGGTGCCGACTAGTTCAGAACCTCTAAACTGCGTTTTTCGCGAACTCACTCAAGGACTCCACATGCCACGAGCCATATGGAAAGGTGCCATCTCTTTCGGGTTGGTCACCATCCCGGTGGGCCTTTACAGCGCCACGGACAGCAAGCGCCCCAAGTTCCGTCAGCTACGGGACTCAGACAACAGCTTCATCAAGTACAAGCGGGTCGCCGAGAGAGACGGCGAAGAGGTGCCGTTCGAAAACATCGTGAAGGGCTTCGAAGTCGACAAGGGCCGCTTTGTGATCTTCACCGATGAGGAGCTAGAGGCGATCGGCAAAGGGATAGCAGGCACCGTCGACGTTGTGCAGTTCGTTAACCAGGAGGAGATCGACCCCATTTACTACCGCCAGTCGTACTACCTCGCTCCGGAGAAGACCGGCGTCAAGGCTTACAAGATCCTGACGGAAGCCCTGCGGGAAAAGGGCATGGTGGGATTGGCACGGGTTGCCATACGCGAGCGCGAATACGCCGCAACGCTGCGCGCCGATGAAGACGTCATCATCATGGAGACCATGTTCTGGCCGGACGAGATCCGTGAACCGCAGTTCGAGGAACTCGAGGAAGAGGTCAAAGTGTCGAAGGAAGAACGCAAGATGGCAGAGATGATCATCGACAACCTCACCTCGCCCTACGACCCAACGGAATGGCAGGACGCCTCGAGGGAAGCCGTGCAGGAGATGGCCCAGGCCAAGTTGGATGGTGCCGAGGTGATCACTCCCGAGTCGCCACAGCCCACAGGCGTTGTAGACCTGATGGACGCATTGAAGGCCTCAGTCGAGGCGACGAAACAGAAGCGGGCTGTTTCTTAGGGATTCGCCGCGAGGTTGGCCTGAGAGACTGGCCTATGAAACCGGCAGCTGAGCAGCCTCGTCGACCTCGAAGACCTCCTGCGCCGCCAGCGCTTCGACCACCTGCACGCTGACCCACACCAGAGAGATCGTGAGGGCAATGGCCAGAGATTGAGCAACGGCGAGGAGTGTCATATTCGATGTACTTCGGCCGCAGCCGCTCGAATCTGAAGCACCACTAGAACTCTTCTGGGGTAGCTAGTGCCCCGAACCGGGGCCCTCGGATTCCCACGTCACCGAGTCAGGATCGTCTCCGGTGAAACCGATGAAGCGTGGCGCCCGCACCTTGCCGTGGCTGGTCCACTCCTTGTAACCCACCATGGCCACTAGCTGCGGATGAACCCACTTGGCCTCTCTCGGCAGCTCGGGCTCGGAAACGAACGGGCAATCGGACGTCTCCATCTCGTCGACAGCCGCTCGAATGGCATCCAGGTCCCGATCGCTGAATCCGGTGCCCACCGCTCCCACCAAGCGCAACCCGGACGGCGAGTTGAGACCGATCAGCAACGACCCGAAGCTCGAAGCTCTTCCTCCTTGGCCCGGTGTGTAGCCACCGACGACAGCCCTCATCCGTGCCACCCGCGGGATCTTGCGCCAGCTGTCCGAACGCCGCCCCGATGTGTAGGGCCGGCCCAAACGCTTGGCAACGATCCCCTCCAGCCCCTTGCGTTCCACCTCGCTCCAGACACGAGTTCCCAGCTCCGGCGTCACCTCGCTCTTCTCGAAGGGATCCGTCATTGCGAGCTGAGCCAAACGCGCCACCCGGTCTTCGGTAGGAAGCGCCGTGATGTCCTCGCCTCGATAAAGGAGATCGAACGCGACGAATCGGACAGGGAACTCGACCAGCACGGAACTTCCCTGCGCCGGCACCGAGGTTCGTTGCTGCATCAACTCGAAGCGTGACGCTCCCTCGGCATCCAGGACAACGATCTCGCCGTCGACAACTAGCGGCGACTCCGCGCTGAATATGGCTAGTTCCGGGTAGAGGGCGGTGACATCTCTTCCGCTACGACTGCGAAGCTCCACAGCGTGGCCGTCCCAGTACAGGAGGGTGCGGAAGCCGTCCAACTTCAGCTCGAACAGCCATTCCGGATCGTCAAAAGCTTGCGGCCACAGCGTGGCCAACATCGGCTCGTATTTGGGGAGGCTCACTCCCCCAGCTCTTGGCGAACCAGCCGGTTGACCAAACCGCCGTCGAGGCCTTCTGTGCTCGACTTCATGATGTGTCCGACCACCTTGCCCGCCTCCTTCGGATCCGACGCCCCCGAGGCGGCGATGGCGTCCCTCACCATCGCAAGCGTCTCCTCCTCCGACAGAGATTCAGGAAGCCAGCGAGCTAGATAGTCCACTTCGTACCCCAACTTTTCGGCCTGTTCGGCACCGCGCTCGCCTGCCGCAACGAACTCCTGGCGTGCCTTGTCCATCTTCTTGACGTAGGCAGATATCACACTTCGATAGAGCTCATCGTCAACTTCCCCAGAGAACCCGGGTTCGCTCCTGGCGCGAGCCACCTCGGTCTCGACATTGCGGACCACATCCGATCGGGCGCGATCGCGAGATCTCATGGCGTCCTTGAGCTCCGCGGCGAATTCTTCAGCGATTGTCATGGCCGCCAGAGTACAGAGCGCGAAAAACTTCTCAGAAATAGTCCTGTGATACGCCGGTACGCCCCCTTACCATTTAGGTCTGAAAGAGCTGCTTGGGGGCTTTTTTCTGACCGTCCTTGTGAAGAATTTCACAAGGATTCAGGCCCCCCGGAGGAACTATCCATCATGATGCCCGTACTCGAATGGCGAGACCTTGCCGCCTGTAAGGACACCGACCCGGAGTCCTATTTCCCAGTCGGTACCAGTGGCGCTGCCCTGGATCAGATCGAGAAGGCCAAGACCACCTGCCAGACCTGCCCAGTGGTGGAAGAGTGCCTCATGTACGCCCTTGAAACCAACCAAGAAGCTGGTGTTTGGGGTGGCTACGCCGAAGACGACCGTCGTCGTCTCCGCAAGCGCTGGTTGGCTGAGCGGCGCCGCACCGCTGTCTAGCCAGTCGCCGGTTAATCAGTTCCAGGACCGAAACCGACCCCTGACCGTGATGCCGCATCCACTGCGAAGTAGAGGATCTTGTCGGTGACTATGCCAAGGCGTTCCCCCGCAGACTCCTCGATCCAAAACATCCCTGCTCCATCTTCCGCCGCCTTCTCGTAAGCCGCGATAACGGCGTCGGAGTCCGCAACCTCGATGTCGAGCTCCTTGGTTGCCTCGCTAACCCCTATTCGCAATCTCATCATCTGTCTCCGTGTTCGTTCGCTCAGCGCCGGTGCCACCGAAAGAATCCCTCGACGCCGGCCCATCGTACGGCCCGGCGCATTGGGCGGTTACCGCGACTACCCCACCTTGAGGTCGGGATGGGTTCGCACCCTCGGGCGGCGGACAACTAACTCGGCGGCGATGGAGCGAAACGCCGCGGCCGCCTCGCCTTCAGGATCCGAGACCACGATGGGGACACCAGCGTCGGCGCCCTCTCTCATGGCCGGTACGAGCGGGATCTGCCCAAGCAGGTCGGCTCCGACTTCTTGGGCAAGGGCCGCTCCCCCGCCTTCCCCGAACAACGTGTAGCGCTTGCCATCGTCTGCGGTGAACCACGACATGTTCTCCACGACGCCTATCACCTCTTGATCCACCTTGGCCGCCATGAGGGCTGCCCTCTTGGCAACTCTCTGGGCTGTTATCTGAGGAGTGGTAACGATCAGCGCCAAAGCGCGCGGAACGAACTGAGAGATCGAGATGGCAACGTCTCCCGTGCCAGGGGGCATGTCGATGAGCAAGAACTCGGGCGAACCCCACAGGACATCGGTCAGAAACTGCTCGAGCGCTTTATGCAGCATCGGGCCGCGCCAGATGACCGCTTGATCTTGTTCGATGAAATAGTCCATCGAGATCGCTCGAACCCCATGACCGATGGGCGGGACCAACATCTCGCCCCACACCCTCGGCTTGGCGTCTATGCCGAGCATCTTGGGGATGGAGAATCCCCACACATCGGCGTCGATCACCGCAGCGCTGTGGCCGGATGCGGT
This sequence comes from Acidimicrobiia bacterium, assembly GCA_029863035.1. The sequence continues at coordinate 17,476 of JAOTWH010000007.1, forward strand.
GAGAGCAACCGCCAGATTAGTTGTGACAGACGACTTCCCAACTCCCCCCTTGCCGCTCGACACCGCTACCACCCTGGTGGACCCGGCGCTCCCGATGATCGAATCGGGCTTCAACTTGACGGCCAACGCGGCACGCTCGTCGGCGGTCAACGGCACAACGCTCACGGAAGAAGGTGGAGCGCCTGCCACGCTGGCAACAGCTGCAGCCACCGTAGCTTCGAGCTCGGCAGCGAGCGGAGATGCTTCGAACGCGAGCGATACCTCAATATCGACGACATCATCGGACGTCGTGATGCGCCGGACGGCACCCAGCTCATCAAGGCTGAGGTGGAGGTCCGGGTCGAGGACGGCGCCTACCGCTGCCTCCAATTCTTGACGGTCGACCATCACAACACCGTACCCGCTCGGCGGCGGGACGAGGACGCCGGTTACGCCTGCCGAACGCAGCCAACGCCGTACGATGGAATCTGACGAGCAAGGCGGTCAAATAATGGATTTCCTCAACCCGGCCTTCGTAAAAGGCGTCTACGACAAGTACCCGGCTGCGGTAACTGCGGCTCGCGAACGTTACGGACGACCGGTGACTTTGGTTGAGAAGATCCTCCACGCCCACCTCCAAGACCCCACCACTCCGCAGCTGGAACGAGGCGAGACATACACCTACTTCTTGCCAGATCGAGTGGCGATGCAGGACGCCACCGGCCAGATGGCGCTACTCCAGTTCATGGTGTCGGGGCGGAAACACACCGCGGTACCCAGCACCGTTCACTGCGACCATCTGATCCGCGCCTATCAGGGTGCCGCCAACGATCTCGAGACCGCCCTCGACGAGAACTACGAGGTCTACGAATTCCTTCGCTCGGCTTCAGAGAAGTATGGCGTTGGTTTCTGGAAGCCGGGCTCCGGCATCATCCACCAGGTGCTGCTCGAGAACTATGCGTTCCCTGGCGGGATGATGATCGGCACCGACAGTCACACTCCCAACGCTGGCGGCCTCGGCATGATCGCCATCGGGGTGGGTGGAGCCGATGTTGTCGATGTCATGGCCGGCCTGGGCTGGGGGGTGCGCTACCCCAAGGTGATCGGAGTTCACCTCACCGGATCCATCTCGGGCTGGACCTCATCGAAAGATGTCATCTTGAAGGTGGCTCAGGGGCTCACCGTGAAGGGCGGTACCGGAGCCATACTCGAGTACTTCGGTCCGGGGACGGCGTCGATCAGCGCTACGGGCAAGGGCACCATCACCAACATGGGGGCCGAGATCGGAGCCACCACCTCCATCTTCCCTTACGACGAGCGGATGCGCGACTACCTCAAGGTGACCGGGCGGGCCGACGTAGCCGATCTGGCGGATTCTCACGCCGAGTTCTTCAACCCAGACCCCGAAGTGGCGGATGACCCCGAGCGATTCTTCGACCGCATCATCGAGATCGATCTCGACACCCTCGAGCCTCATGTGGTCGGACCCCACACTCCCGATTTAGCGCGTCCCATCTCCCAGCTCGGAGCCGACGCCGCTGCCAACGACTATCCGATGAACATATCCAATGCCCTCATCGGCTCGTGCACCAACAGCTCATACGAGGACATGGGCCGAGCCGCCCACGTCGCCGAACAGGCCATCGCCCACGGCGTCAAAATCAAGACACCGCTAATGGCAACGCCCGGTTCAGAACAGATCCGGGCCACTATCGAGCGCGATGGCCAGCTTCGATCGCTTGAGGAGATAGGTGCCTCGGTGCTGGCCAACGCTTGCGGACCCTGTATCGGCCAATGGAAGCGCGACGACATCTCGCCGGGCGATCGCAACTCGATCATCACCTCGTACAACCGCAACTTCCCGCGCCGCAACGATGGCAACGCCGAAACGCTCGCGTTCATCGCGAGCCCCGAGCTGGTGGTGGCTATGGCGTTGGCCGGACGGCTCGACTTCAACCCTCTCACCGATGAGCTAGAGGGCGATGACGGACCTTGGCGCCTGGAGCCGCCGGTCGCCGATGAGTTCCCCGCGCATGGTTTCGACCCCGGCGACTCGGGCTACATACCACCCGCCGCCGACGGCAGCTCGGTCGAGGTGGTGGTCGACCCGGCTTCGGAGCGCATCGCCTTGTTGGAGCCGTTCGATGCCTGGGACGGGGCCGACTTCGAAGACCTCCCGGTGCTGGTAAAGGCCAAGGGCAAGTGCACGACGGATCACATCTCGCCGGCCGGCCCTTGGCTTCGTTTCCGGGGCCATCTCGACAACATCTCCAACAACCTGTTCATCGGGGCCGAGAACGCGTTCACCGGCAAGCACGGCTCGGGGTTAGACCTACTCGATGGCGATTACAAGGACTTCAACCGGGTTGCGAGGCACTACAAGAGCGAAGGCCTGGGCTGGATCGCGGTGGGCGACGAGAACTACGGCGAAGGCTCGAGTAGGGAGCACGCCGCCATGGAGCCTCGACACCTTGGTGGCAGGGCTGTGCTGGCTCGCTCCTTCGCTCGGATCGCTGAAACCAATCTGAAGAAGCAAGGCGTTCTGCCTCTCACCTTCACCGACTCCCTCGACTACGACAAGATCCAGGAGCGGGACCGGGTATCGATCACCGGCTTGTCTTCATTGGCTCCAGATCGGAGATTGCGGGTGATCTTGAAGCACGAGGACGGCTCAACCGACGACTTCGAAGTGGCTCACTCTTTCGCTGATGATCAGATCGGTTGGTTCCAAGCCGGCAGTGCTCTCAACGAGCTGGCTGCCGCCGAGTAACGGAACGCTGCCAGCTGTCTAGGCGTTACACCACCATGGATGAAACCCAGCCGCCGGAGCCAGGGCCGGGCGATCAGGCCGAACCAATCGAGCCCGAGGCGATCGATAGCCGCAGACGCTTGCTGCCCGTCGCGATAGTCGTAGCCCTGCTGCTGATGGCGGTACCGGTCGTACTTTGGGTCACGTCGAGCGAGCCACAGCCGGTTGTTTCGGTTGTCCCGAACGACGACGCCTCCACCGCCGAGTCCGCTCCTGAGCCTGCCGACCTGCCGGGAATCGTGGAGAGTGGACTGGCTCCGGATTTCGACGCCGAACTTCTCGACGGCGGGTCCTACCGGTTGTCGGACCATCTCGCCAACGACGGTCGCCCCGTGTTCCTCAACCTGTGGGCTTCGTGGTGTTTCCCCTGTCGTGAGGAAATGCCCGCCATCGACGCTCTGGCCGGCGCCCATCCCGAGATCCTCTTCCTCGGGGTGGCGATCGAGGACTCGCTGAGTGGTGCCAAGGGCTTTGCGGAGGAGATCGGGGTCACCTACCCGCTCGCATTCGATGAGACCAACGAGGTTTCGGACCGTTACCCAATATTGGGATTGCCGGGGACGTTCCTGATTTCGGCCGACGGCGAATTGGTGGCGAAACTGATCGGAGGCGCTTCGATGCAGACCATGGAGTTGTTCCTAGGTCATCTCAACTAGTCGAGTACCACCAAGACATCGCCCTGCTGCACCGAATCCTGTGGAACGACTCGCACCGCGGAAACTACTCCTGCAGAAGGGGCCCTCACCGGGATCTCCATCTTCATGGACTCCAGCACCACCAGGGTTTCGCCTTCTCCGACAGATTGACCCACCTCGATTGGCACCGCCCACACATTGGCCATCATCTCGGCTTTGACCTCGGCGCTCAACTCCCGCTCCAGTTGGGCTCTCGCTTCTCCAAGAAGGCGGCGACACCCTCGGCAGCATCGTCGGTGAGCGCTACCGCCGTTAGCCCGTTGTGCAGGTAGTCGAGCGCAGCGTCGAAATCCATGTCCTGCGCGCCGTAGAAAGCGTCTCGACCCATCTGCAGAACTGTGCTGCTCTTGGAGGAGAGAGCGTCGACGGTCTCGTCGACGACAGCGTCAAGATCCGACGACTCCACAACGCGCGATACCAAACCCAGGCTCATGGCTTCATCTGCGCTCAGGCGACGCCCGGTCATCATCAGCTCCAAAGCCGCCTTGTGCGGCATCGCTCGCTGCACAACGGCGATAACCATCATCGGCCACAGTCCAACGTTTATCTCGGGCATCCCAAGCGCGGCGGTGTCAACGGCAATGCCGATATCACAGGCCACTGCCACGCCGAACCCACCGCCCAATGCATGTCCATTGATCCTGGCGATGGTTGGCTTCCCCGCCTTTCGCAGGGCGCGGAAAGCGTCGGCCAGGGCGGCTCGATCGGCGTGATGGCCCATCGGGTCGTCGACGAAATCGCCGGCCAGATCGCCCCCAGCCGAGAACGCCTTGTCCCCTGCCCCGGTTACAACGATCACTCTGACGGCGGGGTCGGCCGCGGCGCGATCGATGGTCGCGGCGAGCTCGGCCATGGCCGTAGCCGACAGCGGGTTGTGGCGCTCCGGATCATCGATAGTGATCGTGGCCCGGGGAGGCGTGCTGTCGTGGCGGATCATCCCGCCGAGCCTACCGAAACGACCAGTTGCGTCTAGGCAGCGACGTCCGTCGCCTCGGGCTCCTCATCCACGCCCGACTTGCCAAGGTACTCACGGTGGAGCTGCGCTACCACGGCTTCGTTCTCGAGGAATGAAGCAGGCTCTACGCCTGCATGATCCGACAACAACTGCTCCACCACATCCTTGACCTCCACGAGGACAGGCTCGGGGTCGACGATGGCGCCGGTCTCGTCCTTGGCAACGACCGCATGCATCTGCCTGGGATCTTCATCGTGACCTCGAATCACAACGACGACCTGGCCATTCTCGAGTCGGAGAATCGAGCCAGGCGGATACACACCAAGCGTGCGGATAAGAGCCTTGACGAAGTCCGGATCGTGGGCCGTACCAGCTCCGCTCAACATCAGGTGGAGCGCGTGGTTAGGAGTCTCAGCTCTGCGATACCGGCGACGCGTGGTAAGGGCGTCGTAGACGTCGACGACGGAGACCATTCTGCTGAAGGCATGGGCAGGTCGACCTCGCGTTGCGGGCGGGTAGCCGCCGCCATCGTGTCGCACATGGTGCTCGAACGCAACCATGGCGGCGATCTCGTGACCGGGGCCCGCCGCTGCCATGATCGCCTGGGCCCCTTCCTGGGGGTGCACCGCGATCTCGTCCCATTGCTCTTTGCCGAGCTTGCCAGGGTGGTTGAGCGTTCTGGGATCGACAGACACTTTGCCGATGTCATGGAGCAGCGCTCCCGCACCGATCGGGACGAGTTCGTCCTCCTCCAGGCCGACCATTCGACCTAGTGCCAGCGCGAGGATGGCGACATTGATGGAGTGGTAGAAGGTGTACTCGTCGTAGCTCTTGACCGTTGCCAGCAGCAAGGATGAGCCGCTCTCATCGATGCTGGTGGCCAACAACCCTTCCACCGATCCCATGATGGCCGCCAGATCGAATGCGCCCTCGCGAGCCATGGCATCCGATGCCGTGCGCAGAGTTTGCAGCGAGCCCGAATAGGACATTCGCAGCGCTGACATTCCCTCGTACCTGCCGGTGAGGCGATGCTCATTGAGTCGGATCGTGCCCCCGGCCGGAAGATCGTCGGACTGGCCGGACACAAAGGCCCCAAAATCGAACAGGTCGGAGGTTGAGACTGGAGACACCAGCGTGATCGACTGGACCTCGCGCGCCTCCAATTCGTGCGCCAGAGTGGCGAATTCAAGCGAAGCGTGGGGAAGGAGAACACGATCGAGATAGAAGGCGCTCTCGCTGATGCTGATCAACACTTCTTCTCGCCGCTCGCCGTCATCGTTCAAGATGGTCAACGCCGTTGCCAGGGCCTCCTCTGTGAGCGGGTGGTCCTTTGGGTAGAGCCCGATCTGGCGAATGACCCGCCGCAAAGCGCCAAGGAAACCGATGAGCGCGGGATCGGTCATGCCGCCGCCTCCTCAAGAGCTGCTCTTGCTGCATTGCGAACAGCCCGCTGGTGTTTCTTCAGCGCGAACTTGCGATCCGCCAGCACACGCAAGCCCTGCAATCCAACCTCGCTACCCCGCTCAACAAGGGCATCGGCCACTCCAGCCACTGTGTCGTCGTCCATTGCCCCCGCCTCCATGCCCTCGATCAACATGGCGTCGAGCTCGGGAGCGGGAGAGGTCTTGATGAGTGCGGCCGCGGCGTGGCGCACCCTCTTCTCGCGATCGGCCAGCGCATCAACGAGCATCCTTGCCGACTCATTCGGGGCTAACGGCATCAGGGCTCGCAGCACCTCAATGCGAACTCTGGCGTCTTCGTGAGACAAGGCTTTGGTCAATGGTGCGACGGCCGCCCTGTTCCCGGTCTTGCCAAGCACGGTTGCCACGTTTCTCACCACATACCACCGGGGATCTCGCAACGATGCCATGAGCGCCGCCACGTTTCTCTTCCCAATGACGGTGAGCAGGTCGATGAGGGCGCGTCGCATAGTGCCGTCTTCCTCTTCGGCCAGCTGCTCGACAAGCTTCTTGATGGATGTCGATCCGATACCGATTAGGAACGCCGTTGCCTCCTCGTTGCCCTTGCCCATCTCCGACAAGACATCTCGCACCAGCGAACGGGAGACCAACCGGCCGACAGCTGCCTGAACGGACGGCTCATTGGTTGCGTCGTACGGCGGATCGACCGTGACGGTCTCCAGCGCCTTGAGGGCTGAGGGGTAGTCGCCCTTTCGAACCTCGCGAGCGATGTGCCCGGTCCACACGCGCAGCAATCTCTTGAAGCGCTCCTCACGGTTCTCAACCTCGAATAGCCCGCGCATCACGTCGCTCGCGTGGTCGCTACGCCGCGAAACGTCAACTTGTTCTCTTATCTCTTGAGCCAGGGCAGTGTCGTTGGTCTCCGAATCAAGGGTCGCAAGGAGTTCTGCTACATGGGTCGAAGCAGTTTGTCGTCTGTCTCGGACATTGGAACCCGATTCAAGCAAAGCAAGCAATTCCTCGGTCGTGACGTCATGGACATCGCCCGCATCCCGGGCGTAGGCCAGCATCGCTTTGCGGCGAGCTTGGTCCATATGGGAAGCCAGGTCGGCCAGCTCGGCACCCGAGAACTGGTCCAAGAAGATGCGGTGGACACCGTCGCCAGCTGAGTCGAGGAACTGCGCCATGATCAACACCTGGGATTCATGCGGCAGCATGAAGAAGACGTCCATAAACGTTCCCGTCGGGGACGGTCCCAACTCTCCAGCCCAATAAGGAGAGAACATCTCGACGAGGGTGATATCGGACGACGCTCCTCCGCCTTCAGGTACCTCTTGATGGATCTCCTCGTACGCCTCGATGAATAGGCGAGTCACTGCAGCGGGATCATCTTGTGCCGATTGCTTGAGATACTCGGCCATGACCGTCGGATTCGTACCATCGTCGACCATGGCCGCCAGCTCGCTATCACGCTGGTTGGCCGCCACATCATCCTTGCTGCCGCCAACGTCGCCGTCACGATCGCCGAGGAGTCCTCGATGGCGCAGGGTTACGGTGGCGATGTCGGACACGATCTCCAACAGCCCTCCTTGCTGCCAGGCCTCGTCGGGTTCGAGCGACAGGGCGCGAAAGATCTCACACAGGTCGTCGGCAGTTGGCACAAATTCGATCCTTACCTCGTCGACATCATGAAGAAAGAGCTGCTTGGCCAACTGTTCCACCCCGCCGCGCCGGGCCTCGATCTCATGCACCCCCACTGCGAAACTTCCAGCCCGTACCTGCAGAAATATTGGCGGTTCTAGCTCTGCCAATATTCCCAGCGCTTGTGTGAACGCTGGTTGGTTCGCGGGATCTGGGTAAAGGCGAAATGTCGACCACGCGGAGGCGAGGGCGTTGAGGGCGGAAGCTCCCTGCCCGAAATCGATCTCTTCCTGGAGGTCAAGAGCTTCCTCGGGGTCAACCTCAGCGTCGGACGGAGTGTCGGGTGCAACATCGGACAAGTTGAACTCAACGGCTTCGATGAGCGAACTGAATTCATGCTGGGTTTCGTCCACGCGGTCCCCCGGGCAGCGATTCTCCTTTACCTATCGGCTGAAACCGAGGTTCCCTGAAGTTTCCGGTGCCCGCCAGGTTCGTGCCCCAACATGGCACAGCGGTGTTACGGTGCGCGCATGTTGTGGGTGGCGTTGGTCCTTGGGGTAGCTGTTCTCATCGCCCTTCTGCGCGGAGGTTCGCTGTCCAGGTTCGCCCAGATCGACTTGAGGCTTTGGTGGCTGTTGATCGTCGGAGCAGTAGTGCAAGGCATCGCCAATCTTCTGCCAGCCGACAAAGAGTGGTCGCAAGAAGTCGCCGTAACTCTGATTCTCATTTCGTTCGGCTTCCTGATGATTGTCGTGCTCGCCAACCATCGAGAGGTGGGCATGTGGATCGCTGGCCTCGGCATATTGATGAACTTCATCGTCATCGGGGCCAACGCCGGCATGCCGGTTCTACCGCAAGCAGCGGTGATCGCCGGCGCAGATAGCACCGACCTGGCGTTGGATGCCAAACACGTCGTGCTCGATAGCGACAGCAGACTGGTATTCCTGGCAGACGTAATCCCCGTGCCATTCTTGCGCCAGGTGCTCTCGATGGGGGACGTCTTATTGGCGGTGGGGCTCGGGTTATTCCTTGAAGACCACCTGCGCCGGCCGCTGCGGCTGTTCCGACATGCTGGAAGCAGCAAGCCCGGCTCGGCGGCTCCCGGCTAGTAGGCGATGTGCCCTTGGCGAGCGACAACCCTGCGCAACGAGCTGACCACGCGAGGGTCGAAGTCATATGCGGCTCCCCGGTGGAGTAGCTCCACAGCCTCCAGCTCGATCAAACCCATCTCCGTGACTGCCTGGTCGTAGGCGCTTGCCACTCTTATCACCTTCGATGCCATGGGCAGGGTTTCGTCGTGCTCTTCCCCTGGGCGCCGATACGGATTGTGTTGCTGAAGAACGGCTTCAGCAACGTCATCCAAGTAGGGGGCCTCGGAAATGATCTCTGCGCCCCACCGGGCGATGTCATGGTCTGTGTAGCCGGCCTTGAGAATGGCCGGCTCGTTGAGCGTGATACGACCGATGTCGTGCATCAGTGCGGCGTATTCCAACCCGGTCACATCGTTCGGCCCCAATCCCAGATCCTGCCCGATGGCCCTCGCCAAGGCTGCGGTGCGAGTGCTGTGACCTTCGGGCGCCAACTTGGCGACCTCGGGAATCGTGGCCAAAGCTCGAATCGTTTGTCCGTATGTGAGCCTGGTACCGGCGTACCGCACGAATGCCAGATGGCTGAAGCCATAGGCCATGGCCGACATCGGGACTGCCCACCACCTCATCGTGGGGAAGGCGAACGCGAACAACGCTCCAGCCGATATGAGGCCAACCACGGCCGGCCAGTCCTCTAAACCTGACAACCACAGGTAGCGCAGGGCGAAGCGCTCTCGCTGGTAGCGGCCCGCGGCCCTGACAATCGACGAAGTCACGAACCACGCTGCGCCTCCGGCCAGCACGGCCGCCAGGGCGATCCATTCCTCGCTCAAGCCTGACTCGGCGGTCAAGCGCGCTCTAACTACAAGGAAGACCATTCCGTACAGAGCAAGGGCGAGGGCATTGGCAAGGAACCCGTCGGTTGCCCCGCCACGCCGTCCCAGCACCACGAGCCTCGCGGCCAGCAGTCCGAGCGCGTATATGGCTCCCACAGCCAAGCCCTCATCAACCAGCAATGGCACCGCAGCCGCCACGGCCAAGCCCAGATCCAGGTAGTCATCGGAAGGCGTGGGAACTCGTACCAGTTGTGCCAGTGCCAGCAACGTCGCTCCGATCGCGATGGTCCAGGGGCTCTCACTGCTGGCGGCAGCGAACATCGTGCCGATTGCGGCGGTGGCGGTCCAGCCAGCTAGAGAGATCCGATCGAAGGAAAGTTCAGCCATGGATGCGATACACGTTCGTTTCGCCTTCGGCTAGGCGTCGGGCCTCGGCCTCGTCATCGAGATCTACTGAGCCGAACCGTTCGCCGCTACGTTCCAGCAACGACACCAGCGCCTCGACAACGTGGGGTGCGAACTGGGTTCCAGCGTTGGCTCTGAGCTCACCGAAGGCATACTCCTGGGTGAGCGCCTTGCGGTAGGAACGATTGCTCGTCATGGCGTCAAAGGCGTCCGCCACTGCCAGAATGCATGCCTCCTCCGTTGGCGGCTCGCCATCGGTGTGAGCGCTCCCGCTATAGCCTCCGCCGTCATAGTGGGCGTGGTGGGCGGTGGCGATGTCCACGATGGGATGTAGGAACTCCACCCGGGCGAGGATGTCCTCGACGGCATGCACGTGGTCCTGCATCGCCTCATACTCAGACGGATCGAGCGGGCCCTTCTTCGAGATCAGCTCTCGCGGAACGGCGAGCTTTCCGACATCATGGATGAGCGCCGCCCAACGCAATCGCTGAAGACCATCGGCCGAGTATTCCATCTCTGTGCCGATCAGCTCCGACAGGTAGGCCACTCTCTCGGTGTGGCCACGGGTGTAGAGGTCCTTGGCTTCCAGCGCTTTGACGAAACCCCGCAGGGTGGCTTCTTGCGCCTCGCGCAGCTGGCCGTAGGAGGCGAAAGTGAGGTGGCCTACGAAGAAGACCGCTGCGATCAAGGGAAGGGTCACCGGACCCACCAATACATAA
>JAOTWH010000118.1 GCA_029863035.1 Acidimicrobiia bacterium
GGGAGCGTTGATGTATGGAAAGTCGGCCGGGAAAGCCTGGTTCAACAAGATCCTGCCCACCGTCGTCTCGGTCAGCGCCGATCCGTCCAGCGGCTCTGGCGTGATGAGCTCCTCTAGCTCTTCCTTGACCAGGGGATGCTTCTGTGGATCTCCGACCAGGTCGCCCAGTCGCACCTTGATGTTGGCGTGCAGGCTTATCTCACGCAGGTCGTAAGCCATCAGCGCCTCGTCCACGTCGCTGAAGTAGCGACCCTGGCCCTTAGCCTCGTCGACCTGCTCCGACAGGTAGAAGATCCCGATGATCATGTCCTGGCTCGGGGTGACGATGGGGCGGCCCGATGCGGGCGACAATACGTTGTTGGTAGAGAGCATCAGGATTCTGGCCTCGGCCTGGGCCTCGGCTGACAGCGGCAGGTGTACAGCCATCTGGTCACCGTCGAAGTCGGCGTTGAAGGCTTCACAAACCAACGGGTGGATCTGAATGGCCTTGCCCTCAACCAAGACGGGCTCGAACGCCTGTATCCCAAGCCTGTGCAGCGTAGGAGCGCGGTTCAACAGCACCGGGTGCTCCTGGATCACTTCGCCGAGGATGTCCCACACCTGTGGGCGGTGACGCTCCACCATCCGTTTGGCGGCCTTTATGTTCTGAGCCAGGTCCTTGTCGACAAGGCGCTTCATTACGAAAGGCTTGAAGAGCTCGAGCGCCATGGCCTTGGGCAGTCCGCACTGGTGCAGCTTGAGCTGGGGGCCGACGACGATCACCGAACGACCCGAGTAGTCGACTCGCTTGCCTAACAGGTTCTGGCGGAATCGACCTTGCTTGCCCTTGAGCATGTCGGACAGGGACTTGAGTGGACGGTTGCCCGGCCCGGTCACGGCGCGGCCGCGCCGGCCGTTATCGAACAGAGCGTCAACAGCCTCCTGCAGCATGCGCTTCTCGTTGTTGACGATGATCTCTGGGGCGCCGAGGTCCAACAGCCTCTTGAGGCGATTGTTGCGGTTGATCACCCGTCGATAGAGGTCGTTCAGGTCCGAGGTAGCGAACCGGCCTCCGTCGAGCTGCACCATGGGGCGCAGGTCGGGCGGGATGACGGGCACCGCTTGGAGGATCATGGCCGTTGGGGAGTTGCGACCCTCCGCGAAGGGACTGACCACCTTGAGGCGCTTGGTGGCACGCTGACGGGCCTGCGCTGAATTGGCGTCGAGGTCCTCTTTCAACTTCTTCATCTCGGCATCGAGGTCCATGCGACCGACTAGGTCGGCGATGGCCTCGGCACCCATGCCCCCTTCGTAGAAGTCGCCGTAGCGGTCATAGATCTCGCGCCACAGTTGCTCAGACTCGACAAGGTCCTTGGGCTTCATCGTCTTGAAAACGTCAAAGGCCTCCTGCACCAACTCCTGCTCGAAGGTGGAGCGCTCTTCGCGGTCTTTGATCTCGCGGTCGACTTCCTTCTTGTGAGCGTTGAGTTCTGGTTTCTTGGCGTCGGCCTCTTCCATGTCCTTGAGCTCGGCGGCCAAGCGTTCCTCGCGATTGGCCTTCCAGTCGTCGAACTCCTTGCGGATTATTTCGAGCTCGGCGATCAATCCCTGCTCGAGTCCGGGGAGTTCCTTCTGCCGCTTGTCAACGTCGACGTGGGTAATGAGGTAAGCGGCGAAGTAGATGACCTTCTCCAGGTCCTTGGGCGACATGTCGAGTAGGTAGCCGAGGCGACTCGGGACGCCCTTGAAGTACCAGATGTGGGTAACGGGAGCTGCCAGCTCGATGTGGGCCATGCGCTCACGACGAACCTTGGAGCGGGTTACCTCGACGCCGCAACGCTCGCAGATCACGCCACGGAACCGAACCCGCTTGTACTTACCGCAGTAGCACTCCCAATCGCGGGTCGGTCCGAAGATCCGCTCGTCGAAGAGGCCATCCTTCTCCGGCTTGAGCGTCCGGTAGTTGATGGTTTCTGGTTTCTTCACCTCTCCGTGTGACCAAGCGTGCACCTGGTCGACCGTGGCGAGTCCGATCTTCAGTTCGTCAAAAAGCTGTTCCATTGGTCTCCTCTAGGAGTCTTCCTCTAAGCCTCGGTGCGTTCGGGGCGGCTGATGTCGATGCCTAGAGATTCCGCGGTGCGGTATGCGTCCTCGTCTAGTTCCTTGAGCTCCACCTCTTCACCCGCGGACAACATCTCCACGTTGAGACAGAGGCTCTGCATCTCCTTGATCAACACCTTGAACGACTCTGGTATTCCAGGTTCTGGTATGTTCTCGCCCTTGACGATCGCCTCGTAGACCTTGACCCGGCCCCGAACGTCGTCGGACTTGATGGTCAGTAGTTCTTGCAGGGCATAGGCAGCTCCGTAAGCCTCAAGCGCCCACACCTCCATCTCACCGAAGCGCTGGCCACCGAACTGCGCCTTGCCGCCAAGTGGCTGCTGGGTGATCATCGAGTATGGCCCGGTGCTGCGGGCGTGGATCTTGTCGTCCACCAGGTGCAACAGCTTCAGGATGTAGATGTAGCCAACCGTTATGGGCTGGTCGAAAGGCTCGCCGGTGCGACCGTGGTACATGTGAGCCTTGCCGGTGTCGTCGAGCAGGGCCATGCCATCGCGGTTGTGGTTGGCGTTGGCCAGAACGTCGCCGATCTCGTGCTCGTTGGCGCCATCGAAGACTGGAGTAGCCACGTTGGTCCAAGGCTTGGCACCCTTAGACGCCACGCTGTCGCCCTTGAACGGCCTCCAGCCCTGCGCTGCTCCCCACCCGAGGTGGGTCTCGAGGATCTGTCCGAGGTTCATGCGAGATGGCACGCCGAGCGGCGAAAGGATGATGTCGACCGGAGTTCCATCGTCGAGGAATGGCATGTCCTCCTCGGGGAGGATCTTGGCTATGACTCCCTTGTTGCCGTGGCGACCGGCCAGCTTGTCACCCTCGGAGATCTTGCGTTGCTGCGCGGTGTAGACCCGGACGAGCTCGTTCATGCCGGGTGGAAGGTCTGCCCCGTCCTCGCGGCTGAACACCTTGACGTCGATGGCTTTGCCGCGCTCGCCGTGGGGCACCTTGAGCGACATGTCTCGCACCTCGCGTGCCTTCTCGCCGAAGATGGCACGCAACAGGCGCTCCTCAGGCGTCAACTCGGTCTCGCCCTTTGGCGTCACCTTGCCGACGAGGTAGTCGCCCGGGCCGACCTCCGCCCCGATGCGGATGATGCCGCGATCGTCAAGGTCGGCCAGAACCTCCTCGGCAACGTTGGGGATATCTCTGGTGATCTCTTCGGCGCCGAGCTTGGTGTCGCGTGCCTCTATCTCGTGCTCCTCGATGTGGATCGACGTCAACACGTCGTCCTTCACAAGGCGCTCCGAGATGATGATGGCATCCTCGTAGTTGTGGCCCTCCCAAGGCATGAAGGCGACCAGCAGGTTCTTGCCCAAAGCAAGCTCGCCGTGCTCGGTGGACGGGCCGTCGGCGAGGATCTGACCCTCCACCACATGTTGGCCGATGGCCACGAGTGGCTTCTGGTTGATCGAGGTTCCCTGGTTGGAGCGGGTGAACTTCTTGAGTTCGTAACGACGCTCGCGATTGCCCGTGCCGACCACGATCTCGCTTCCGGTGAGGTCGCTGACTACTCCATTGGCCAGGCTGATCACGACGTCGCCGGAGTCCTTCGCGGCGCGATCTTCGACGCCGGTACCCACCAAGGGAGCTTCGGCACGGAGCAAAGGCACAGCCTGACGCTGCATGTTGGAACCCATCAGCGCTCGGTTGGCATCGTCGTGCTCGAGGAAAGGAATCAGCGAAGTAGCCACGGAGACCACCTGCTTGGGCGACACATCCATGTAGTCGACCTCGCTCGGCTTCACGTACTCGACCTCGCCCCCGGTCTTACGAACCAGCACTCGGCTCTTGGCGAACGAGCCGTCTGGCTTCAGCTCGGCATTCGCCTGAGCGATGACGTGCTCCTCTTCTTGTGAGGCGGTGAGATAATCGACGTTCTTGGTCACTTTGCCGGTCACCACGCGCCGATACGGCGTTTCGATGAATCCGAACCTGTTGACATTGGCGTACGAAGCAAGCGAACCGATAAGGCCGATGTTGGGCCCTTCTGGGGTCTCGATCGGGCACATGCGTCCGTAATGCGAAGGATGGACATCCCGCACCTCGAAGCCCGCTCGTTCCCTGCTCAGCCCACCAGGCCCCAGCGCCGACAAACGACGGCGATGGGTTAAGCCCGCAAGCGGATTGGGCTGGTCCATGAACTGGCTCAGCTGGCTGGTGCCGAAGAACTCTTTGATAGATGCAACCACAGGACGAATGTTGATGAGCGTCTGAGGCGTAATCGCTTCCGGATCCTGGGTGGTCATGCGTTCCCGCACCACACGTTCGAGACGAGTGAGGCCCACTCGCACCTGGTTCTGAATGAGCTCGCCGACGGTGCGCACTCGACGATTGCCGAAGTGATCGATGTCGTCGGTGCGGTATCCCTCGGTGCCGGCGTGGAGATGCACCAGATACTTGATGGCGCCGATGATGTCGTCGTCGGAGAGCAAGCCGTGCTTGTCTGGCTTGTACTTGTCGAGGTTGGTGCTGCCGCCGAACTTCTGGTCGAGCTTGTAACGGCCAACCCTGGTGAGGTCGTAACGCTTGGCGTTGTAGAAGAGCGTCTGGATGAGACCGCGAGCAGACTCGACGGTGGTCAACTCGCCTGGACGCAATTTGCGGTACAGGTCGAGCAAAGCCTCGTCTTTGTCCTCGGTGGTGTCCTTCTCCAAGGTGTTCTGAATCACCGTGGCGTTGTCGAACATCTCGAGGATCTCTTCGTTCGTCTCGGCAAGGCCGAGCGCCCGCAGGAAGGTCGTCACGAACTGGCGACGCTTGCGATCTACCCGAACGCCAACCGTGTCCTTCTTATCGACGTCGAACTCAAGCCAGGCGCCACGCCCAGGGATGACCTTGGCCGAGTAGATGTCCTTGTCCGACGTCTTGTCGAGCGACTTGTCGTAGTAGACGCCGGGTGAGCGGACGAGCTGGCTAACCACGACGCGTTCGGTGCCGTTCACGATGAACGTCCCGTTGTCGGTCATGATCGGGAAGTCACCGAGGAAGACCTGCTGCTCCTTTATCTCACCGGTCTGGCGATTTATGAAGCGAGCGGTGACGAACAGGGGCCGTGAGTAGTTTGAGTCTCGCTCCTTGGCCTCTTCTATCGACATCGTTGGCTCATCGAAGCGGTGATCGGCAAGCTCAAGGGCGAGCGAGCCGGTGAAGTCCTCGATGGGAGAAATCTCTGTGAAGATCTCCTTCAAGCCCTGCTCGATGAACCACTTGAAAGAGGTGTGTTGAACGGAGAGCAGGTCGGGAAGCGGGAGTACTTCGGGGATCTTGGCGAATGACAGTCGATCGGTGCGCGCATACGCCAACGGATCCTCCTTCAAAAGCGCACTGGGCCTTGATGCGCTGGACAAACTAGGGACGACGAAAAGCCAGGGTAGCGTAAACCACCCCGGCTCTGCAATCTCAGAGCGGCGTTTTATGCCTTTTCAGTTGTCCACACATTTTACCGCGTTTGTGCCGGAGGTCCAACTGTTTCCGACCACCGCAACCGGATGTGTACCTTGCCGGCCATGATCCTCCACCTCGTCGTCCTCTCGGATTGGACCGAGGCGAGCCAACACAGCGACTACCGACCGGCGTCCCTGGCCAGTGAAGGCTTCATCCACTGCTCCACCCCGAACCAAGTAGCAGAAGTGGCCAATGAACGATTCTCCGCTCAGCACGGGATGGGCTTGCTAGTGATCGACGAGAACCTGGTCGAGCCCGAAGTCAGGTGGGAGGACTCTTCGGGCCAAGGACAGGATTTCCCCCACATCTACGGCGCGCTGAATCGCGCCGCAGTGGTCGATGTCATGCCATTCGAACCCGACGCCGACGGGGTCTTCCAGGCCCCGGTCCTCTAGGCACCGACCTTCTGACGTTGTCAGTCCACGTACTGGGCCTACAGTTGTGCCAAGAACAACGGGGGTAAGGAAAGGACTTCACTTTGCCCACACCTCACATCTCAGCCGACCCAGGCGCCTTCGCAGAAGCGGTGCTGCTGCCAGGCGACCCTTTGCGAGCCAAGTACATCGCTGAGACGTTCCTCCAGGATCCCAAACAAGTTACGGCGGTTCGGAACATGTTGGGCTTCACCGGCACCTACCACGACATGGCAGTTTCGGTTATGGGCACAGGGATGGGGATCCCCTCGGCCGCCATCTACATCACAGAGCTGATAGAGCATTACGGCTGCAAGCGGCTGATCAGAGTTGGATCGTGCGGGGGCATCTCAGAGGATGTCGCAATGCGCGACGTGGTTCTCGCTACTGGCGCCTGCACCGACTCGAACGTCAATAGGCTCCACTACGGCGGCTGGGACTTCGCAGCGGTTGCCGACTTCGGGCTACTGCGGGCAGCTCACGACGCTGCCGCCCGCGCCGGAGCGAAGGTTCACACCGGACTGGTCCATTCATCCGACACCTTTTACGGCGACCTCGACCGCAAGATGGAGCTGTGGGATCGAATGGGAGTTCTGGCTGTCGAGATGGAGGCGGCTGGGCTTTACGGGATCGCAGCCGAGCACCGGGCCAGGGCGCTAACGATCGCAACAGTCTCCGATCATCTCAAGCTCAAGAGTGCGACGACCGCTGAGGAGCGCGAACGCACCTTCGACGACATGGTCAGGATCGCACTGGACGCCCTGGTGGCGGACGCGGCGTAAGGATTCTCCCCCTCCCTCAGGAAAGGGTTGGGGGGAGGGTGGCACGCGATCTGGTTGTCCCCACCCCCATCCCCTCGGGCCTGCGGCCCGAGGTACTTCCCCCTGAGGTGTCATGTTCGGGTGGAATGTTGACGCGGTGACGTCAGCGTTCCTGGGGAGGTCTCGTGCATGGCAATGCCCGGTTGAATGGGTGGGGTCGGCGGTTGTTGGTGGAGAGGCATCTGGAA
>JAOTWH010000119.1 GCA_029863035.1 Acidimicrobiia bacterium
CACGTCCGCCCTGGCCCGGCTGTTGGCGACGTTGGTCGTGGTGCAGCTGTTGGCCGGTGTTATCAACCTCGCCCTGTCGGCGCCGCTTGCCATGCAGCTGATCCACCTGCTGCTAGCTGACGCATTGTGGATCGTCTTGGTCTTGGTGGCGGTCAACGTCTTGGCGGCACACCAACGAGAGGAGGTGTCGGTGTGAGAGCGGTCGATATCACCGACCCGCGCCGGGTGACCGGCACCTGGTGAGAGCAGGTACGCGCTTTGGTAGCGCTGACCAAGCCTCGCATCATCGAGCTTCTGTTGGTCACCACCGTGCCCGCCATGGTGCTGGCTGCCGGTGAGTGGCCTGGAACCTGGCTGGTGATAGCCACTGTGATCGGGGGAACGCTCTCGGCTGGCGGCGCCAACGCCATCAACAACTTCGTTGACCGCGACATCGATGAGCTGATGGGCCGCACCGGGCATCGCCCGCTTCCGGCGAAGCGAATCCGGCCCGTCGTTGCACTGTGGCTTGGTTCCACTCTCGGGTTGGCGGGGTTCTTTTGGTTATGGGCCACCACCAACCTGCTGGCCGGGTTGATCGCCACGGCGGCCCTGGGTTTCTATGTCTTCGTGTACACGCTGGCTCTCAAGCGCTCGACGCCACAGAACATCGTTATCGGAGGCGCAGCCGGAGCTGCTCCGGCGCTGGTCGGCTGGGCTGCGGTCAATGGAAGCGTTGGGCTTGGTGCCTGGGTGCTATTCGCCATCATCTTCTTTTGGACGCCGCCCCACTTCTGGGCGCTTGCCCTTCGCTATCGCGACGACTACGAGCGCGCCGGCGTTCCCATGCTGCCGGTGGTGGCCGGGGAGCGCTACACCACGAATCAAATGGTGCTCTACTCCGTCGTTTTGGTGGGGGTGACCCTTCTCCTCTTCCCGGCAGTGCCCATGAGTCGGTTCTATCTCGTCGTTGCCGGAGCGCTCGGCGCTGCTTTCGTGTGGGGCGCTTGGCAGGTTCGGCGCCGCCCCGCAACCGCGATGCGCTTCTTCCGGTTCTCGATCACCTATCTCGCGTTGCTGTTTCTGGCTGTGGCGATCGATCCCTTGGTTTTCTAGGTCACGGTCGGGCCTAACCTGAAATCGTGATCGCAGCGATCTCCTATACCCCCATCCCGATCTTCGAGTTTGGGCCAATCAACCTTTCGCTTCATGGCGTTTTCGCTGGCCTGGGGTTCGTCGCCGGCGCCATGCTCATGATCCGTGAGGTTCGCCGCCGAGGATTCGACGTGGAGAAGGTGACCTCGGCCATCACCTGGGGGTTGGTCGGGTCCATCCTGGGTGCGCGGCTCTTCACCGTCCCTGCCCACCTGTCTGATCCTGGATACGGCTTCGACAATGTCATCGGGTTGGCCGGCGACTTCTCGATCCTTGGCGGGTTCGCCGGAGGGATTATCGCCGGCGTGTGGCGATTCCGACGCCTTGACATGGCGGTGATGCCCCATCTGGATATGGCTGCAGCAGGCCTGGCGATCGGCGCGGTGATCGGCCGTATCGGAGACCTGGTCATCGTCGAGCATCTTGGCTCCCCGACCAGATTCTTCTTGGGCTTCACCGTCAAAGCTGGTTACGACATCGCTCCCCAACACGATGCGCTGGAGTGCCTTGAGGGAATCTGCGGTACCTATCACCACACGGCGCTGTACGACTTGATCGGATCGGCAGTTCTGCTGTTGGCGTTGTTCGCTTTGCGCAAGACATGGACGGGAGCCCGCTACGGCCAGCTGTTCTCGGTCTGGATGGTCTGGTACGGCATGCAGCGGTTCCTCATCGACTTCACCCGCCTGGGGGCGGCCGAAGACGGCACTGCAGCGGATTCGGTTATCGGGCCGTTCACCGGAAGCCAGTGGGGGGCGTTGGCTGCCGCCGTCGGGGGAGTGCTGCTCTGGATGCTCATGAGGCGCCAGCCCCAGGTCTCATCAGACAACGATGCTTCAATGCGCGCCATCCCTGCCGACGTTGAATCCTGACTTCCCTCCCGACACGGCTCCGATCCGAACCGAAGAGCGCTTCGATCAGAGCCGAGTGGCCGAGTACCTGCGGGCGAGATTGCCCGACGTGGGTGGAGACGTTGAGATCAGCTTCGAGCAGTTCCCCGGCGGGAAGGCCAATCTGACGTATCTCGTTCGCGCCGGTAGCCAGGAGTTCGTGCTGCGTCGTCCACCGCTAGGGCCTGTCGCGCCGGGCAGTCACGACATGGCCCGCGAGCACAACGTCTTGTCGCGGCTGTGGAGGCAATTTCCCCATGCGCCGCGAGCTCATCTCTTCTGTGACGATCCCGACGTCATGGACAAGCCCTTCTTCGTCATGGATCGAGTCCACGGTTACGTCGTGCGTGACGAATGGCCGCAAGACATAGATGAGGCGCGGCGCCGTGCGGTTTCGGAATCGCTGGTTGACACGCTTGTTCGGCTGCACGCAGTTGACTCTGCCGACGTTGACCTATCGGAGATCGGCAAACCGGTTGGTTTCGTTGAGCGCCAGGTGACTGGCTGGACCGATCGGTGGAATCGAGCCAAAACCCGCGACCTAAACGACATGGACGAATCCGCCGCCTTGTTGAAGGGCTCGGTGCCCGAGCCCCAGGCGGCGACGCTGCTTCACAATGACTTCAAGCTCGACAACACCATGATCGACCACGAGGCAAAGGTCGTTGCTGTTCTCGATTGGGACATGGCCACGCTTGGCGATCCTTTGGTCGATGTCGGCACGATGTTGGCCTACTGGGCGGCGCCGCAAGACGCCATAGCGATGTTGGTTGGCACCGACGCGGTCACCCTGACGCCATATATGGACCGTGTCGAGGTGAGCAACCGGTATGCGGCAGGCACTGGCTTCGATCTGTCGAACGTCGACTACTACCTCGCCCTGGCCTACTTTCGAATCGCCGTGATCACCGAGCAGATCTATGGCCGGTTTCTGGCCGGACATACCAACGACGCAAGATTCGAGGCTCTGGGACCGCTAGTCCCATCGCTGGCGGCTTCGGCCAGATCGGCGCTTGGCTAGGCCGGCTCGCGCAGGTCGATCTCAACGATCTTGATGGCCGTGGGGTCAACGCGCCTGGTGTCGAGGATCAGCGTCAGGCCGTCCTTCTCTCCTGCTCCCACCCAGTGCGTTCCGTCTGCCAACCCGACGAAGAGGACTTCTTCGCCTTTGACATCGATCTTGATGTCGCGAGGACGTCCGTTCTCTATACGTTTGCCTTCGAGCGCCCGTTGCGTATGCGGTTGGTCGGTCGACGCGTAATGAGTGTCCAGCTCGACCGAACCGGCGGCGGTGCTGCCGTAGCCGACCGATAGGTGGGCGATCTTTGGATCTTCGGCTTCGTCGTCGACCCAGCCGGGGGTGACCTCGTGGCGATAGAGGCCGCGACCGGTAACTCCGAAGACGGGCGTGCCCGATTCGGCGACCTGCTGCATACGGCGCTGTTGGCGCCGATACTCAGAGCGGACCTTGTATCTGTTCATTCCACCTCCGACTTGGCCTGACGGCCCATCAGCTCCGGTACGAGTTCGCGAGGGTCCTTCCCCTCATTGAGCACCGCGCCGACTTCTGTGGCGATGGGCATTTCTACCCTGTGTCGTTGGGCGAGCGACAGAACTGCGTCCGTCGTCCGTACGCCCTCTGCCACCATGTTCATCTCAGCGATCACGTCGCTGAGTTTACGCCCTTTTCCGAGCTCTGTTCCCACGCGGTGGTTTCGGCTCTTGGTACTCATGCAAGTTGCGATGAGGTCTCCCATCCCGGCCAACCCGGCGAACGTGGCACGCTCACCGCCCATGGCGATACCGAGGCGGGTGATCTCGGCCAAGGCCCGCGTAAGCAGTGCGGCCAGCGTGTTCTCGCCGTAATCGAGGCCATGGGCGATGCCAGCTGCGATAGCCATGACGTTCTTGAGCGCACCGGCGGCTTCGCAACCGACGACATCGGGATTGGTGTAGACCCGAAAGGCAGGTCCGGCGAACAACGGTTGCAGTTCTCGACCCTGATCTTCGTCTGGCATGGCCAGGACGGCCGCGGTCGGCAAGCCTGCGGCCACCTCGGCCGCCAGGTTGGGACCGGTCAATACCCCGACGGCTGTGTCGGTTCCGAGGACGTCGGCGGTGACCTCGGTCATTCGCAGCAGCGTTTCCTGTTCGATGCCTTTGGCCAGGCTCACGACGGGGGCTGCGGATGGCACTTGGTCAGCTGCTTGGCCCAGCACCTCCCTGAAGCCATGCGACGGCATCGCCGCGATCACTACGTCGGCACCGCCGAGCGCCTCCGTTAACGAGGACGTCGGAGTGACATTCGAACCGAGTTCAACATTGGGCAGGTAGTCGGCGTTGCGGCGGGTTGCTGCAATGTCCTTTGCAAGGTCGGGGCGTCGTGCCCACAGGGTCACCTCCGAAGCGTTGTGCGATGTGAGGTCGGCGATGGCCGTACCCCAAGAACCGGCGCCGAGCACGGCGAGTTTCATGGCGGTCAGGCTACGCATTACCCGCTACCGTCGCTGTCGTGGATTCGGAACAGCCACCTCAGATACCTTCTCGGAAACGGCGCGTTGCCGGAGTGGTCGGGCGTGCCACGGGTCGCGGTATTGGGGCTGCGGCAACCAGTGTGGACAAGCTGATGTCGGCAGGTGGACCCGCTTTCCGCGTGTTAGCCAAGGTGCAGGCGACGTCTATAGCCGGCGACACGCTGGTGACCATGGCACTAGCCGGGACCCTTTTCTTTCAAGTTCCGTCGAGCGATGCCCGCGACAAGATGGCCCTCTATCTGTTGTTGACGCTGGCGCCATTCGCCTTCCTGGGTCCAGTGTTGGTTGGCCTGTTCCGTCGCTATCCCACCGCATATCGCAGCGGGTTGATGCTTTCCTCCGGCCTGCGCTCGCTGGTGGCCATCGCGATGATCGTGGTGGGGCTGGACGACCTTTGGCTGTTCCCGCTGGCATTCGCTCTGCTGGCGCTGTCGAGGTTGCACGGCATCAGCCGTTCGTCCTTGCTGCCGACAGCCCTCGAAGGACCAGTGGAACTCGTTGCTGCGAACGCTTTGCTGGCCAGAGTGGGGATCATCGCAACGGTTGCTGCGGTGCCGATCGGTGCCGCATTGGTCTACTGGGCGAGCTGGCCCGCTTTGCTAGTGGCCAGTGGTGTTTTCGCATATGGGGCCTTCGTTTCCCTGTCCGTTCCTCCGGTTGAGGTGGCGGGGCTGGAGCGGGGCCTGAAGAAAATGGAGCTGCCGCGAGGGATCCGCCTATCGCGTCTCGCCACCATGGGAGTGCGTTTCCTCAACGGGTTCCTCTTGTTGCTGGTGGCGTTCGCGTTCCGCGATGTCGACGCCGGCGTTGCCGACTTCGGGTTCCTATTGGGCTCTGCCGGATTCGGCTACTTCCTTGCTTCGTGGATATCCCCGTGGTTGGAGCAACGCCTGCGCGAGGAGCCGATGGTGGTAGCTGCGCTGGCTATCGAGGCCGCAGCCGCATTCATCGCCGCTCAGATCTTCGGCCTGGGTGCAGCCGCCGGGCTGGCGGCTGCGGCGGGGCTGGCGTGGGGGACAGCCAAGTTCGGGTACGACGGGCTGTTGCAGGTTTCGATCGAGCCAGAGGCTCGAGGTCATGCATTCATCTTGTCGGAGATGGCCTTTCAGATCGCATGGGTGCTTGGCGCCCTGTTCCCGGTCTTGCTGGATGTTCCCATCGAGCCCGGCCTCGCCGTCGCCGGAGTTGTAGCGCTACTGGTACAGCTGCTCTACATCTCGGGGTTGTTGGTGCCGCTGGCCGAGGCGAGGCGGAGACGCCAGACGAAGACGGACGGTCCTCCTGATACCCCTCGCCGTGACGTGGAGCGATACCTGGACTAGGCCGCAGCCCCCGTCCTTCGCTCGCGTAGCCAGTGACGGGTGATCAGACCGGGTACTCCTTCGACTACGGCATCGATGGCGGAGCTGATATCGGCCGATGTGACCGACCCGGTGAGGTAGGCACTGATGTCGAGCTCACGGCACCTGGCGGCGTCGCCACGTTGACCAGAAGGCGTGAGTATCACGATCTTGGCCTCGCCCGAGACCGGCAGTACCCCGGCAGCGGCTTGCAGGCTCTGGTCCCTGAAGTCGAGGATCACGATGTGGGCGCGTTTCTTCTGTAACGCAGGGATCAGAGCATCCGTGGTTTCGGCGCTGCTGCCCAGGTGAATGGTTCTCACCCTGGCGCCGGCGAGGCCCTCGGTCATCGAGCGGCGTTCGGAGTCCGTCAACACCACTACCTCCAACTCGCTGCGGTCGGTTGGCATCTCCGAGTCGTGATCCCTTTTCGGCACCTCGGTTCCCACTTCTACGGTGAAGAAGAACGTCGAGCCCTGGCCTTCCGCTGACTCGATCCATATTCGCCCGCCCATCAGCTCCACCAGCCTCTGGCAGATGGTGAGGCCTAATCCGGTGCCGCCATAGACGCGTCCGACGGAAGGGCCGGCTTGCTCGAACGGTCGGAACACGGCGTTGGCCTGTTCTTGCGACATCCCGATTCCAGTGTCCTCGACTGCGAAGCGGATAACCGCTCGGGTGCTGCTTACGCTCTCCACCGACACCGAAACCGCCACTCCGCCATCGTGCGTGAACTTCACAGCGTTGGCTACGAGATTGACCAGGACCTGGCGGATCCTGCCCGGGTCGCCCACGACCACGGCTTGAACCTCGGGATCCACCGAGTACGAGGTGGTTAGACCCTTCTCGGTGGCCGCCAGATCCAGGGTCTTGATCGTGTCCCGCACCATGTGAGCGAGGTCAAAACCCACGGAGTCGAGCGATAGCTTGCCCGCTTCGAGCTTGGAGTGGTCGAGCAGATCGTTAACCAGAGTAAGCAGCGATTCACCGGAGGAGT
>JAOTWH010000120.1 GCA_029863035.1 Acidimicrobiia bacterium
CGCAGTAGCGGATCATGTCGCCCCGATAGCGCTCGTCGAAGTCGATATCGATATCTGGCATCTGGCGCCTGCCGGGATTCAGGAAACGCTCGAAGATGAGACCGTGCTCGAGCGGATCGATACCCGTTATGCCGAGGCAGTACGAGACGATGGCGCCCGGCGCACTGCCTCGTCCCGGCCCGACCCGGATGCCGCGCGATCTGGCATACGCGATGAGATCCCACACGATGAGGAAGTACGCCGGAAAACCCATCTCTTCGATGACGGCCAGTTCGGTTGCGATCCGCTCGGTAACGGCATCGGGAAGCGGATCGCCGTAGCGCTCGATCGCGCCCTGCCGCACCAGCTCTCTGAGATAGCTCACCTCGGTCTTGCCCTCCGGAACCGTGAACTGAGGGAGGAGAAGGTTGCCGAACTCGAGTTTCGTTTGGGCCCGCTCGGCGATCACGAGGGTGTTGTCGCAAGCCCCTGGGTAATCCAACGAGGGGAACAGCGCTCTCATCTGGCCAGCGCTCTTCAGGTAGAACTCGTCAGCCTCGAAACGAAAACGGCCTTCATCCTGGCGGGTGGCGCCGGTTTGGATGCAGAGCAGCACATCGTGTGCCTCGGTTTCGCTGGCGTAGGTGTAGTGGCAGTCGTTGGTGGCCAGTAGCGGAGCCCCGATATCGCGACTGATCGCGACCAGGTCGCTCATGATGCGTTGTTGAGGCTCGAGCCCGTGGTCCATCACCTCGATGAAGAAATTGTCCTTGCCGAAGATGTCCTGCATCTGCGCAGCCGCTGCCCTGGCGCCCTCGTAATCTCGCTCGCCTCGCACGTTGTCTTCCTCGCGAGATGCATCGGGCGCCAAGCGCTGTGCCACCGGGCCGCCGAGACAGCCCGAGGTGGCGATGATGCCTTCGGAATGAGCTGCCAGTAGCTCGAAGTCCATCCTCGGCTTGTAGTAGAAGCCGTCGAGGTAGGCCAGGGACGCCAGCTTCATCAGGTTGTGGTACCCGGCCTGGCTCTCGGCCAGGAGCGTGGTGTGGTAGCGAACGTCGTCGCTGCGCGGCGGGCGATCGAAGCGAGACCCTGGCGTGAGGTAAGCCTCCATGCCGATGATGGGCTTTATGCCGACATCTGTTGCCGCTCGATAGAAGTCCACCGCGCCGTACAGAACGCCATGATCGGTGATGGCGATCGCCGGTTGCCCATCCTCGGCGGCGGCGGCGACCACCTGTTTCACCCGCGCCGCGCCGTCGAGCATGGAGAACTCGGTATGCACGTGAAGGTGGGCGAAGCTTTCCCCGGCCACGGTCCTCCGTTAGAACTACATTGGTGTAAGCAACAACGGTACCAGCGACACGGCGCGGGTGCGACCCGCGAAAACCAGCTTCGCCATTCGCTGAGGGGTGGCCGGGCGACGGTATCGTCTCGCTGAGACCAGCGATCATCATGGAGGGATCCGCATGCAAGACATAGCCCGCCGGATCGTGGCGCCAGGCAAGGGCATTTTGGCTGCCGACGAGAGCACAGGCACCATCGCCAAGCGGTTCGCATCGATCGAAGTGGAGTCGACCCCAGAGTCGCGCCGGGATTACCGGGAATTGCTGTTCACCGCAGACGGGATCGGGGACTACATCGGTGGAGTGATCCTGTTCGACGAAACCCTGCGTCAGGCAGCTACCGATGGGACCCCATTCCCCAAGGTGTTGGAGGCCAACGGCGTCGTCCCCGGCATCAAGGTCGACAGCGGCGCCAAGGACCTGGCCGGGTTCCCCGGGGAGAAGGTCACCGAGGGACTGGATGGTCTGCGCGAACGCATCAGCGAGTATCACGGTCTAGGGGCGCGCTTCGCCAAGTGGCGCGCCGTGATCGATATCGGCGAGGGCATCCCCACCCCGAATTGCATCAAGGCAAACGCCCACGCGCTTGGCAGGTACGCCGCTCTGTGTCAGGAAGGTGGGCTGGTGCCCATCGTGGAGCCCGAAGTGCTCATGGACGGAGCACACGACCTGGAGCGCTGCTACGAGGTGACGTCGTCTGTGCTCAGAGCTACCTTCGCTGAGCTGGCTGATGCCCGCGTCGATCTCAGTGCCACGCTGCTGAAGCCCAACATGGTTATCCCCGGCAAAGGAAGCGCCGATCAGGTTGGCCCTTCCGAGATCGCCGAGGCCACCGTCAAGTGCTTCACCGAGACAGTGCCGGCCGAGATCCCCGGAATCGTGTTCTTGTCGGGCGGTCAGAGCGAGGCCGAGGCAACTGCCAACCTCAACGCGATGAACGCTATGGGTTCTCACCCCTGGGAGCTCAGCTTCTCCTACGGTCGGGCCCTCCAGCAATCGGCGCTGGCTGCTTGGAAAGGCGACCCAGCCAACGTGGCGGCCGGCCAGGCCGCGTTCATGCACAGGGCGCACCTCAACGGTTTGGCTCGATCCGGCGAGTACACGCCAGATATGGAGCAGGTCGCTTGATCACCACCAGGCACCCTGGCGTCACATGCGGATAGGCATCCTCACCGGCGGAGGCGATGTACCGGGGCTCAATGCGTGCATAAAGGCAGCAGTGCATCGCGTCATCGACGACGGTCACGAGGTGGTCGGCATCCGCAGGGGCTGGGCGGGATTGCTGGAGACGGATCCATCGAACCCTGCAACGGCAGACGCCAACTTCATCAGGTTGGACAAGGAGCGCGTCCGTACCGTCGATCGAACGGGAGGGACGTTTCTGCACACTTCGCGCACCAACCCGAGCAATGTCAGCGCCGCCAGCGCGCCGGCCTTCCTCAGCGCTGAGGGAGATGGGCCGTTCGACTTCACCCAGCATGTGATCGGGGTGATCGAGTCTCAGCAGATCGATCTGATGATGCCCATCGGAGGCGACGACACCCTTTCCTTCGGCCTGCGCCTCCATGATGAGGGCGTTCCCGTAGTGGCGATACCCAAGACAATGGACAACGACGTCCATGGCACCGACTACTGCATCGGATTCTCTACGGCCGTCACCCGAGGGGTTAGCTTCATACACGATCTCCGCACATCATCGGGATCCCATGAGCGGATCGCGGTAATCGAGTTGTTCGGTCGGTATTCGGGAGAAACCTCCCTCGTGACCGCGTACCTGTCAGGCGTCGATCGAGCTGTCATCTCCGAGGTGCCCGTCGACATCCATCAGCTCACCGACCTGCTCATGGCCGACCGCCGAGCCAACCCGTCCAACTACGCGATGATGACCATCTCGGAGGGTGCCGTCATCGAGGGTGGCGAGATGGTCCTTTCGGGCGAAGAGGACGCCTACGGGCATCGCAAGCTGGGCGGCATCGGAGACGAGTGCGGTGCGCTGATCACTGAGATCACCGGAGTGGGCGTCATCATCCAGCGCCTCGCCTACCTCATGCGATCCGGTAGCCCCGACTCGCTCGACCTCATGGTGGCGACGAACTATGCCGTCATGGCGGCCGATCTGGCCGTCGAAGGCTCCTCAGGGCGCATGGTGTCGCTACGGGGAGGCACGTACACCAACGTTCCGATTACCGACACCAGGGAGGGCGTGAAGCGGGTGGACATCGACGAGCTCTACGACTCCGAGCAATATCGGCCCAAGGTGCGCCACGTGGCAGGCAAGCCCATGTTCCTCTACTAGCCCCGATGTCCGTCATCGGTCTGCTCACAGCCGGCGGGGATTGCCCCGGCCTCAACGCGGTCATCCGCGGCGTGGTGCGACGCGCCATCGAAGTGCACGACGCTGAGGTGGTGGGCATTCTCGACGGCTGGGAAGGCTTCATGGCAGGAGACGTGCGCCCGCTTGGCCGCGATGACGTGAGAGGGATCCTGCAGCAAGGAGGAACCATCCTCGGTACCAGTCGGATGGACCCCTACGTACACGGCAATGGCTACGAAAGCGTGCGCTCCACCATCGACCGAACTGGCATCGATACCGTCATCGTCACCGGAGGTGATGGCACCCTCAAGACCGCCCTTCAGCTCCAGGCTGAGGGCATGGCGGTTGTCGGCGTGCCCAAGACGATCGACAACGACATCGCAGGCACGGATGTCACTTTTGGCTTCGACACTGCAGTCCAGGTCGCCACGGAGGCCATCGACCGCATCACGACGACCGCCGAGGCCCACGACCGGTTGATGGTGGTTGAGGTCATGGGTCGCACCAAGGGCTGGATCGCCCTCTACTCCGGATTGGCGGCCGGCGCCGACGCCATTTTGGTGCCGGAGATCCCATACGATCTAGCGGAGGTGGCCGAGACCGTTCGCAGTCGCGCCAGAAGGGGCCGCAGCTTCTCCATCGTCGTCGTAGCCGAAGGGGTGCCGCCTCCCCCTGGCGTGGTGCCAGACCAGCGCAAGGATGCGTTCGGTTTCACTCGAGTCGGCGGGGTGGCGTACTCGATCGCACCAGTGCTCGAGGAGCTCACCGGCTTCGAGAGCAGGGTGACGGTTCTCGGCTACGTGCAGCGCGGGGGTACACCAACCGCCTTCGATCGGGTCCTCGCCACCCGGCTCGGAGTGGCCGCAGCCGACCTTGCTGTCGAGGGAAACTCAGGAGTGATGGTTGGGATACGAGGAACCAAGATCGTTCCCGTTCCTCTTGAAGAGGCTTGTGCCGAAGTCAAGGGCATACCCTCCGACCTCTACGACGTGTCTCGGACCTTCTTCGGTTAGTTCTCGCCGCCGAGCCGACTCCCGCTCTGCGGCACCGTCCCAACGGTTGGCGCGCCCAGGCCATCCAGAGAGTGAACCAGATCCGGCGGCAGTGCGGACTCGACGACCAATTCCTTGGGTTCCGTTGGCAGTTTCAGCCGACTGGCATGCAGCCATACCCGGCCCGGGTCGCCCCGGGGAGAACTTGCACCGTAGAGCCCATCGCCCACAACCGGGTGGTTGATGGAAGACAGGTGGACCCTGATCTGGTGGGTGCGGCCGGTCTCGAGCTGTACCTCGAGCAATGAGACATCCTCCCACCCGGCCAGCCTTCGGTAGTGAGTCATAGCCGGTCTGCCGCCGGCGGCCACTCTGAAGCGCACCGGGTTCTGCTCGTCGCGACCTATCGGAGCGTCGATCGCCCCGGTCTCGATACTCAACGTCCCCTCCACCAGGGCCAGGTAGATGCGTCCAACTGCTCCCGCCTGGATATCCCGCCGGAGCCAATCGAACCCCTTTGCCGTCTTGGCCACAGCCAGCAGACCCGAAGTCTCTTTGTCGAGGCGGTGCACGATCCCCCAGCGGCCTGCCTCGCCCACCCCCTCGACATCGGGCCAACGATGAATGATCCCAGCGGCGAGTGTTCCAGTTTGGATCCCAGCACCGGGATGGACCACCAAGCCGGCTGGCTTGTCGATAACGGCGAAGTCGGCCTCTTCGTAGACCACATCGAAGGGCACCGGCTCGGCCGCCAGTGTGGAGGGCTCGGGAACGCTGGTATCAACGAGGGTGCCTGCCGCTACCCGCTCTTTTGGCTCAAGCTCGGCGCCGTTGAACAGGGCCTCTCCCTCCTCGACCAACCGTCGAGCGACAGACCGGCTCACTGTGGCGAGCTCGGCGACTACTCGGTCGGCGCGCTCTCCATCGAGGTGCTCGGGGACTTGTGCGATGAGTCGCTCCGTAAGCCCTCCCATAACGCTAAGAGCGCGCCCACCGTAATCGCGCTGTCCGCCACGTTGAACGTTGGCCAGAAACTGAAGTCGAGGAAGTCAACCACCTCCCCGTCGAACAGGCCGTCCCCTCGGAACACTCGGTCGACGAGGTTGCCAACTGCACCACCCATGACCAACCCCATCGCCCAAACCGTCACCCGATCTGGTGCGTCGCGCAACGAGATGAAGATCGCAACAGCGACAACGATCGCCAGCAAAGCGATGATCGATCCCGATCCCTGCAGCTTTCCAAAGGCGGCACCGGCGTTGCGGATGAGGCGCAGCTGAAAGAACTCACCAAGCAACTCGGTTGGCCCATCGTCTAATCCGACAAGCGCCCACCACTTGGTCAGCTGGTCGAAGGCGACAACAACTGCCGCCAGGGCGAGGGCACTGCGGCGCGGAGTTAGCGGGCGCTGGCGCACGCCACGCAGGTCGTGCTGTAGGGCAGGGCTTCCAACCGCTCCAACGGAATGGACTCCCCACAGCGTTCACACACGCCATAGGTGCCATGGCTGATGCGTTTGCGGGCTCGATCCACCTTGGAAAGAATGTCCTGAGCGTTCTGAGCCACCGATAGCTCCTTTTCGAGCTCGAACGCAAGCGACCCGCCCTCGGCGGTGTTGGGATCGGGACTGCGGTCCGATGAGGTCTCCGAGATTCGAACCTCTTCGCGCTCCTGATCGATTTCCTCGATGATCTGCTCGAGGCGTTCGCGCTCTTCCTCCAGCTTCTTCTTGAAGCGCTGGAGAGTCGATTTTGCAAGTTTTCGAGCCATGGGACCTCCCAGGACCGAGCGACTGTAGCACCCGGCATGCAGAGCCCCTACAACCAGCCCAATTTCCTTTTTGTTCCCGGTACTTGACAGAACATGGGAGGGGGCGATTTGGCCCTCTCAGTGGGGGTTTGCGGCTACTCTTGGCCGACGGCCTTGACGGGGACCTCCACCGAGGAAGATCACCCCTGAGCTGCAGGAAGAAGACCCTCGCGGGCTAGTAGAACCTGCCGGGAGCCCACCGATAGCAGGGCAGACGAGCGGCGGGGACTCGCCCCGCAAGCCGGGTGGTACCGCGGGTCCACCCCGTCCCGGCATCAATGCTGAGACGGAGGTGAGATGACAGATACCCCTTTTGAGCGGGTCGGCCCCCGGGTCGACTTCCCTGCGCTCGACCACAAGATCCTCAAGCTGTGGGAAGAGACCGACGCCTTCGCCCTCTCCGTTGAACAACGCTCGGCAGAACGCGAGTACACGTTCTACG
>JAOTWH010000121.1 GCA_029863035.1 Acidimicrobiia bacterium
CAAGCCGGCCCGTCGGGTGCAGCGGGCGGTGGACGAGGCCTACGACGCCGGATATCTGGGCCAGGGCATCTTGGGGTCTGGCTTCGACCTCGACATAACCGTTCATCTCGGGGCCGGCGCCTACATCTGTGGCGAGGAGACAGCGCTGCTCAACAGCCTCGAAGGCCGTCGCGGCGAGCCTCGCATCAAGCCCCCCTTCCCCGCGGTGGAGGGCCTCTATGCCAAGCCCACCATCGTCAACAATGTCGAGACGCTGTCCAACGTGCCTTGGATCGTTTCCAACGGCGGCAAGGCCTACGCCTCGCGCGGTCCCGAGGGCTCACAGGGGACCCGGGTGTTCTCGCTGTCGGGCCACGTCGCCAAGCCAGGCAACTACGAGGTCGAGATGGGCATGTCGTGGCGTGAGTTCATCTACGACATCGGCGGCGGCATTCCCAATGGTCGAGAGCTCAAGGCCTGGATCCCGGGCGGAGCATCTTCTGTTTGGTTCACGCCAGACAAGCTCGAAACCCCGTGCACCATCGACGAGGTGAACAAAGAATCGATGCTTGGCTCGGGCGCGATCATCGTGATGGACGACACCACTTGCGTGGTGCGCGCTGCGGAGAGGATCGTGAAATTCTTCGCTCACGAGTCGTGCGGGCAGTGCACACCATGTCGTGAGGGAACTTCTTGGTTGGAGCGGATCCTGGATCGCATCGAGCACGGGGCGGGGCGGCCAATGGATCTCGATCTGTTGCTCGACATCTCCGACAACATCAGCCCGGGGCTGCGGTGGCCCCCAGCCATGACCACCATCTGCCCACTTGGGCCGTCCGCGGTGGCGCCCGTCGTCTCGATCATGAACCACTTCAAGGACGAGGTAGCTCGTCACGTCCACGAGGGGGGCTGTCCGTTTGACTGACATGGTCAAGGTCACCATCGACGGCCGCCAGGTCGAGGTTCCGGCAGGAAAGCTGCTCATCGAAGCCGCCGAGAACGAGGGGACCTACATCCCGCGGTTCTGCTGGCACAAGCGGATGCAGCCTGTCGGAATGTGCCGCATGTGCCTGGTCGAGGTCGAAGGCCCCCGCGGCAAAGCTCTCACCACCGCCTGTACTACCCGGGTGAGCGACGAGATGGTGGTCGATACCAAATCCGACACGGTGAAGAAGGCACAAGAGGGTGTCCTCGAGTTCCTGCTCATCAATCACCCCCTCGACTGTCCGGTTTGCGACCGGGGAGGCGAGTGCCCGCTGCAAGATCAGACCATGGCCTACGGGCCGGGAGAGAGCAGGTTCGTTGAGGAGAAGCGTCACTTCGAAAAGCCGATTCCGATCTCCGAGTTAGTCAACCTGGATCGGGAGCGCTGCATTCTGTGCGCCCGCTGTACTCGCTTCTCCGAGGAGATCTCGGGCGACCCACTCATCGAATTCGTCGACCGCGGCTACGGAACCCAGGTGCTCACCTTCCCCGACGAGCCTTTCCGCTCTTACTTCTCAGGGAACACCGTGGAGATTTGCCCCGTTGGCGCTTTGACGGCAACCCCCTACCGCTTCCGAGCAAGACCGTGGGACCTGGAAGCAGTTGAGAGCACTTGCGGCGACTGCGCGGTTGGCTGCCGGGTGTCGGTCCAGGCCAGCCAGAACCAGGTGCTGCGCTTGAACGGCATCGACAACGATCCAACCAACCAGGGCTGGCTGTGCGACAGAGGCCGGTTCGGCTTTGAGACCATCGCCTCCCCAGAGCGCCTCGACACTCCTTTGATCCGAAACTCAGATGGCGAACTCGAACCGGCGTCGTGGGACGATGCCATCGGAGAGGTGGCCCGTCGCCTTGCCGAGTTCGAGCCGCAGCAGGTGGCTGGACTGGGTGGGGCTCGTGGCACCAACGAAGAAGCTTTCGCGTTCGGCAAATTCCTCAGAGCCGTCATCGGTACCCCGCACCTCGATTCCCAACTCGATGACGGACTTGACCCCCATTTTCTGGTGGGGCTAACGCCACGCGCCACCATCGATGACCTGGAAACGGCCAAGACGATCCTGGTGTGGGGGCCAGATCTGAAGGAAGAACTTCCGGTCCTCTATCTCCGGGTGCGTCGCGCTGCTCAAGAGCTGGGAGCCACGCTGATCGTGGTCAACCCGCGCCGCAGTGGTCTTGACGATGTGGCAACCCATGTGGTGCGATACCGCCCAGGCCAGGGCCCGGCCACGTTGACCCAACTCGTCGATGGAACCGGCCAGCTCAAGGCAGCTCGTCAAGCCCTAGGCGACGGCCCGGTGGTGGCACTGGTGGGTCGGACCGGTATCACCGAATCACCCCGGCTAGCCGAGGCAGTGGCAGCATTCGCTAGAGATCTACCAGAGGCGTCGATTATGCCTCTTGCCCGCCGGGGCAACGTCTACGGCGCCCTTGACATGGGCATGGCTGCGTCGTTGTTGCCCGGCCGGGCCTCGGCTCGCAACGAGGAAGCTCGCGCCGCTCTCAGCCAGCATTGGGGCGACATCCCCCAGGTGGGTCGGGACGCGCCAGGGATAGTCGCGGGCCTGGCAGACGGCACGCTGCAGGCTTTGATAACCCTCGGCGCCGATCCGGCGAGTGACTTCCCGCGACGCGACCTTGCCGTCGCTGCGCTGCACACCGCAGAGTTCGTGGTGGCACTCGATCGGTTCCCCAACGAATCGGTCCAGTTGGCCGATGTGGTACTCCCGGTAACCGGCTTCGCCGAGACAGAGGGAACGGTCACCAATCTCGAGGGGCGGGTGCAGAAGGTCAACCGCATCGTCCCCGGACCAGGAGAGGCCCGCGCCAGCTGGGCCGTGCTCGAAGATGTGGCGCAGCGACTTGGCGGCTCCGTGGGCGAGTCGGTCGAGGCGATCGCCAAGGAGATAGCCACCGTCGCCCCGGCGTATGGCGGTATCACCTGGGAAGGCCTCGACTGGGGCGCCGGCAAGCAAGGATTGGTTGTGCCTGGCCCAGAGGGTGAACAGCCCCTCGCGTTCATTCCGGTCGATCCCAAGCTCGATGCCCAGTCCCCAGATCTTGCGCTACATCTGGCCCGGTCGCTTTACGACGATGGAGTGGGCGTTCGATTCAGCACGTCTTTGTCAAAGCTCACCAGGTCACCGTCGCTTTCTGTGCATCCCGACACCGCGGCGTCCCTTGGCTTGTCGGATGGGGACGAGGTCATCGCCACCTCGCCGGGCGGCTCTGCCCAGCTACCGGTGTTGGTCGATAGCGACCTTGCGCCCGGGACCGTTTCGGTGACGGCGAATCTGGATTCCACCTTCGACCTGGGACCAGATCTTGCCGTTACGCTCGAGAAGGTGGGGTCCTGATGGCCACCTTCATCGAAGCCGCCATCACGGTGATCGCCGCCTTCGCGTTGCTGTTGGTCAACACCCTGCTGTTGGTATGGACAGAGCGCAAGGTGGTGGCCGACATGCAGGCTCGGATCGGTCCCAACCGAGCCGGTCCGTTCGGCCTGCTGATCACACTGGCCGACGGCATGAAGCTCTTCTTCAAGGAGCAGATCACGCCTCGCAAGGCAGAGGTAGGCATCTACCTCATGGCGCCGATCCTGGCCTTGTTGCCGGCGCTTCTCATCTTCCTCAACATCCCCATCGGCGGCTCTTTCCACATAGGTGATCGCCTCATCACTTTGCAGGGCGTCGACCTCAACGTGGCGGTGTTGTTGATTCTCGCCTTCTCTTCGCTTGCGGTTTACGCCGTGGTGCTCGCCGGATGGTCCTCGGGATCGAAGTATCCGCTGTTGGGTGCAGTCCGCTCCACTGCACAGGCCATCTCCTATGAGACAGCCATGGCACTGTCCCTGATCCCGGTGGTGCTCTTCACGTCCTCCCAGCTCGCCGGTTTCGATGGCGGGGTGGGGGCGATGTCGCTTGCCACCATCGTTGAGGCCCAGGCAGGAAGCTTCGGCGGACCGATTCCAGCCTGGTTCCTCTTCCCACTAGTGCCGTCGTTCCTCGTGTTCATGATCGCCGGATTCGCAGAAACCAATCGAGCGCCATTCGACCTCGTCGAGGCGGAGCAGGAGTTGGTTGGCGGCTTCCACACCGAGTACAGCGGGATCCGCTTCGCCATGTTCTTTTTGGCCGAGTACATCAACATGTTCAACATCTCGGCCATCGCCGCCACCCTCTTTCTTGGTGGTTGGAACGGGCCAACGTTTTCAGGGGTGCTGCCCGCCTTCTTCGCCGGAGCGATGCCGGTGGTGTGGTTCATGGTGAAGACCTGGGCCCTGCTCTTCATGTTCATCTGGGTGCGGGCCACGCTGCCCCGCATGCGCTACGACCAGCTGATGCAGTTCGGATGGAAGCGCCTGATCCCGGTGGGGTTGGCGTGGCTGGTGGCCTTCACGGTGGTCACCAGCGTCCGCCAGTTCGGAGCGCCATGGTCATGATGGATCGCAGGCGCCTGGTCGAAACCCCGAGGAGGAGGACGCCGTGGGCTTCTTAGACGACCTCTTCAAGCCGATCGCCGGGTTCAAGGTGACCTTCCGCCAGATGTTCCGGCCCCGGGTGACCACGCAGTATCCCGAGGACAAGCGCACCAAACCACAACGCTTCCACGGGCGCCACATCCTGAACCGCTACCCCGACGGCATGGAGAAGTGCATCGGCTGCGAGCTGTGTGCCGGGGTTTGCCCGGCGCGTTGCATCTATGTGCGCGGTGCCGACAACCCCCAGGACGAGCCGGTGAGTCCTGGAGAGCGCTATGGGTTCGTGTACGACATCAACATGCTGCGGTGCATCTTCTGCGCGTTGTGCGTTGAGGCCTGCCCCACCGAAGCCATCACTATGACCCACCTCTTCGAGATGTCGGTGGACGACCGCCAAGACGCCATTTACACCAAGGCCGATCTGTTGGTGAATCCCGACGGCTCCCGGAATCACCCCCAGCCGGCCTCGATCCTCATCGACCTTGACGAGTTGACGGATGGCGACGGCTGGCTGCGTGCCACCGCCCCGTCGGGGCGAGCTGCCTATGAAGGCGTCGTCGGCTGGACCCCCTCTGCCGGTCCCGGCCTGAGACCGCCCGAGGCCGGCCAAACCGACGACGACCGCAACGAGGAGCCACGGGAGGAGACCGAAGCCTGATGGTGGTCGAAACGATTCTCTTTTTCATCTTCGCCGGCGTTGCTCTCGGCGGTGCGGTGACCATGGTCTGGTCGCGCAACCCGGTCCACTCGGCCATGGGCTTGATGGCAACCCTGTTCGCGGTTGCTGTCTTCTACGTGATGAACTCAGGTCACTTCATCGCTGCGGTCCAGGTGCTGGTCTATGCCGGGGCGGTGATGACTTTGTTTCTCTTCGTCATCATGTTGATCGGCGTTGATAAGTCGGAGGATCGCTCCGAGAACCTGCCATTCCAGCGCCAGGCCGCCTTCGCCATGGCCGGCGTCTTCGCGCTCATCATCATCGTGGCCGGCTCAGCTGCATGGGTGACAGGCGGAAGCGGCGGTCCTGCTCCGAATGGAACAGTGGAGCGCATCGCAGACGAACTATTCGGCGATTGGGTGCTCCCGTTTGAGCTAACCGCGGTGTTGCTGATAGTCGCCGCCGCCGGAACCATCGCTTTGGCTCAGTACCAGCGGCGCCAACGCGTTACGGAAGAGGCCCTCCTCCCCGACGCGACAACGGAAGAGAGTTCCCTCCCTGACGCGATCACAGAAGAGTCCTCAGCATGACTTTGAACGCGCTACAGCCGATGCCGCGACCACAGGAATCCTCCCCCGCTCGCGGGGGAGGCCAGGTGGGGGTGGCGATCGCTACCGCGAATGCCAACGCGTCGGATTCTCCGAACGGGTTGACACCCTCCCCCTACCCCTCCCGCAAGCGGGAGGGGGATATGAGTTCCCCATGACCGTCACCCCTGCCTATTACATGGCGCTGGCGGCGATCCTGTTCTCGATCGGGGCGGCGGGCATCTTGTCGCGGCGCAACGCGCTGATCATGTTCATGTCGGTCGAGCTGATGTTGAATGCCGCCAACCTCACGTTCGTTGCGGCAGGACGCGAGCTTGGTTCCATCGAAGGCCAGGTGGCAGTTCTGTTCGTCATGGTTGTCGCCGCGGCGGAGGTGGTGGTTGGGCTGGCGATCATCATCACTGTGTTCCGCCGCCGTGAAACCGCGTCCGTCGACGACCTGTCGGCGTTGAAAGGCTGATCGTGGACCTCATCTGGCTCGCCATCGCTCTGCCTCTGGGGGGAGCCGTGGTGCTTCTGCTGTTCGGCAAACAGCTCGGCGAGCCAAGAGCAGGCTTGCTGGGGACTGCGACGGTGGCCGGCGGTTTCGTGGTCGCCGCCGCGGCGTCGGTCGACTTCTTCACCGGAGACGGTGGGCCCCACGTTGTGGAGCTATTCGACTGGATCCCCGGACTGGGACTCAACGCTGAGTTGCTGTGGGATCCGCTCTCGGCAGTGATGACGATGGTGGTAACCGGTGTCGGCACCCTGATCCATGCCTACTCCATCGGCTACATGCATGGCGACGAGCGGTTCGGCCGGTTCTTCACATATCTCAACCTGTTCATCGCCTCGATGCTGATTCTCGTGCTGGGCGCCAACTTCGGGCTTCTGTTCGTTGGCTGGGAGTTGGTGGGCCTCAGTTCCTACCTATTGATCTCGTTCTGGTACACCAAGCCAGAGGCTGCGGCCGCCGGCAAGAAGGCCTTCGTGGTCAATCGCATTGGCGACTTCGGATTCATGATCGGGCTCATGGTCATCTTCGCCAACTTCGGCAGCTTCGCCTTCGGTGACGTGCTCGACGACCCGGCTCGAGTTCTTTCCACCGGAGCAGCCACGGCCATCGCGTTACTCCTTTTCGTCGGAGCGGCCGGCAAGTCGGCGCAGTTCCCATTGCACATTTGGCTGCCCGA
>JAOTWH010000122.1 GCA_029863035.1 Acidimicrobiia bacterium
GACGGCATGGTCGAGGCGAAGTCGGTGCAGGACGCCGACGTCATCATGCTCAACACATGCTGCATTCGGGAGAACG
The DNA here is from genome assembly GCA_029863035.1 of Acidimicrobiia bacterium. Next base: position 77 of record JAOTWH010000122.1, read on the forward strand.
CCGACAACAAGCTGTATGGGAACCTCGGTCACCTCAAGCCGATCAAGGAGGCTCGCCCCGGCGCTCAGATCCTCGTCGGTGGCTGCTTGGCCCAAAAGGACCGAGAGATCGTCCAGGAGAAGGCGCCGTGGGTGGATGTCGTCTTCGGTACCCACAACCTGCACCGGGTGATAGATCTGCTCGATCACGCCGAGGAGTGGGGACCGGTGACGGAGGTGTGGGACGAGACCCGTTCTTTGGACGACGTCCCCTCAACGCTGCCTGTGCAGCGAGAGACCGATCACTCGGCCTGGGTCACCATCACCATTGGATGCAATAACGCATGCACCTTTTGCATCGTGCCGTTGGTGAGGGGAGCCGAGATAAGTCGACGCCCTGGCGAGATCGTCAACGAGGTACGTGGCCTGGTGGCGGACGGTGTGGTCGAGGTCACGCTGCTCGGCCAGAACGTCAACAGCTACGGGCGCGACCTGGCGCTCAACGGTCGCAAGCCGGTGTTCGCCGACCTGTTGCGACGGGTGGGCGATGTAGAGGGGCTACGGCGCATTCGCTACACCAGTCCGCATCCCAAGGACTTCCGGATCGACGTCGCCGAAGCGATGGCAGAGACCGAGGCGGTGTGCGAGCAGCTTCATCTTCCTCTTCAGTCGGGTAGCGACAAGGTTTTGGCTGCCATGCATCGCGGATACAACTCCGAGCGGTTCATTGACAAATTGGCCATGGCGCGCCAAACCATCCCTGGCCTTGCCTCGTCAACCGACATCATCGTTGGGTTCCCCGGCGAAACGGAGCAGGACTTCGAGGACACTCTCGATGTCGTCGCCGCGGCGCGTTTCGACAGCGCCTATACATTCCAGTTCTCGCCACGCGCCGGCACTCCAGCGGCCGAGATGGAAGACCAGATCCCGCCGGAAGTCATCTCCGAGAGGTTCGATCGCCTGGTTGAGCTGCAGCGAAGGATTTCGTTGGAACTGAACGAGGCGGTAGTCGACTCGACGATCGAAGTGCTCATCGAGGGACCATCTCGCAAGGACCCTTCGGTGATGAAGGGGCGCACCAGAACCAACAAGGTCATTCATCTTGAGACCAACCTCGGGCCGGGAGAGTTCACACACGCTCGAGTGGTGGCGGCGAGCACCCATCACCTGGCGGGGGAGGCAGTGAGCTGAGCGTCGTGTGGGCCATCGTGGGCCCCACTGCTTCGGCCAAGAGTGAGTCTGCGATGCACGTGGCGCTCGCCACCGGCGCGGAGATCGTGTCGGTGGACTCCATGCAGGTGTATCGGGGGATGGATATCGGCACGGCGAAGCCGACGCCCGAAGATCGTGAAGCTGTCCCTCATCACCTTGTCGACATTGCCGACGCCGCCGTCGAGTTCTCCGTGGCCGAGTTCCAGTCTGCCGGACGAGAGGTCCTGGCCGACCTGGCTCAACGCGATGTGCCGGCCCTCATAGCTGGTGGAAGCGGTCTGCACTTCAGGGCACTGGTGGATCCGATGGACTTCCCAAGCACAGACCCGGCAGTGAGGGCAGAGCTAGAGAACCTGGAGCCCGCTGAAGCAAGACAGCGGTTGGAGAGCGTCGATCCCGCTGTGGCCGAAGTGGTCGATATGGACAACCCCCGTCGGGTGGTGCGAGCGCTAGAGGTCTACGAGGTCACCGGAGAAACTCCATCGATGCGGGCCGCCACCCCCCGAGCTGAGGCGGTGCGCAGCTACCGGCCCATCGGGCCCATCAGAGTGATCGGGCTCGACCCAGGTGAGGCGCTACGAGGTCGGGTGGAGAGCCGTTGTCAGGCCATGGTCGAGGCGGGCCTGGTCGACGAGGTTGCGGCTCTGAAGGCCCGCCTCGGCCTGACCGCTCGCCAGGCGGTTGGGTATCGAGAGATGCTTGGCGTTCTGGAGGGCGAATCAACCCCAGAAGCCGCCATGGCTTCGATGGTCCAGGCCACGCTGGCCGTGGCCAAGAACCAACGCACCTTCTTTCGCAAGGATCCACGTGTGCAATGGTTACCTTGGAGCGACGATGGTGCGACCCGCTCCGAGTCGGTCGCCAAGGCGCTAGCGGAGGAGCAAGCGTGGATTTCGTGAAGATGCACGCCCTCGGTAACGACTTCGTTGTCGTCGATGGCGTTGCAGCGCCGTCGACAGAAGACATCGTGGCGTGGTGCGACCGCCGCCGAGGCATAGGCGCCGACGGGGTGCTGTTGGTGAGCGCTGAAGCTGGCGGTGTCCGCATGCGCTATTGGAACGCCGATGGCTCCGGCGCAGAGACCTGTGGTAACGGCGTGCGTTGCGTTGCCCGTCTGGCGGTGGATCGGGCATGGGTCGAGCCGGGCGAGTTCACCGTGTTCACCGATGCCGGGCCGGCCGCGGTGGTAGCCACTCAATCGGGCCCGGTACGCGCTCAGTTGGCGAGCCCATCACCACCTGGGTCCGACGTCGAGATCGCCGGCTTCACCTTCCACACGGTGTCGATGGGCAATCCCCATGCGGTGACCATCGTGGACGACTGCTACGCCACTCCGGTGGAGGCACTGGGACCGATCGTGGAAGGCGATCCGTCGTTCCCCGACCGAACCAATGTTGAGTTCATATCGAGAATCGAGAGCGACACGATTGCGGCCCGCATCTGGGAACGGGGAGTGGGGGAGACCCTGGCCAGCGGCACAGGAGGAGCCGCTTCGGCTGTTGTGGCCCATCGCCAGGGCTTGGTTGGAGAGTCGGTGAAGGTGCAGCTTGTCGGTGGGACTCTGTTGGTGGAACTGGCCAACGGCGAAGTGTGGACCGAAGGCCCAGCCGCGTACTCATTCCAGGGGTCGATCTAAGGGATCGCTGTGGAGGTTCTCACTAGAGAGAGCGCAACACCGTGACCACCTTGCCAAGGACGTCGACGCCCTCGGTGAAGGTCAAGGGCTCGTAGGCCTCGTTCTCGGCGATCAGCTGCACTTTGTCACCTTGCTTCGAGAAGCGCTTGACCGTGGCTTCTTCGCCATTCACCAGTGCGGCGATGATGTCCCCGTTGCTGGCTTCGGACTGGCGTCGCACGACTACGAAATCACCGTCCAAGATGCCGGCATTGATCATCGAATCGCCCTTCACTTCGAGCATGAACACCGGATCTCGACCCACCAACGCTTCGGGCAGTGGATAGACATCCTCGATGTCCTCATCGGCAAGGATGGGGGAGCCAGCGGCGATGCGACCAACCAATGGAACGTCCCTCGACGCGAGGCGGGAAACGTTGCTGCTCTGCTTTTCGGGATTGACCACTTCTATGGCGCGAGGCTTGGCCGGGTCCCGCCGCAGCAGGCCGGCCTTCACCAGTGCCGACAGATGGCTGTGCACGGTGGAGGGGGAGCTGAGCCCCACCACCTCACCGATCTCGCGCACGGATGGTGGGTAGCCGCGATCTTCGACGGTGGACGTGATCAGGTCGAGGATCTCTTGTTGTCGAGTGGTTATGTCGGGCGCCATGGCATCTCCCTGGGGTTGATGGGCTGAAGGTAGTGGACCTTGAGCCATCATACAAACATATGTTCGATTAGCTTGACAATCGAACATTCGTTCGATACATTTATCCACATACGAACAAGTGTTCGTGTCACACCCTATTCGTAGGGTGCGAACATCCGGGTAGGGATTCCTCCCGGCGACCGCAAGCAAGCGAGCAGGAGGTGAGTGAAGTGACTGCAACCAGAGCCCCGTCCAGGGTATTGGTCCTCCTCGCAACCGTTGCTTTCGCTCTCTTCCTGCTCGCCAATGCGGTCAGCGCCGGAGCCAACGGCGCTACCACTGTCGCCCATCGGGTACAGGCCGGCGAGACGTTGTGGTCGATAGCCCTCATATACAGCGACCCATCCGACGACCCCCGCCGCATGGTGGACGAGATCGCCGCCCTCAACGGCGTGCGAGTGGGCGGCATCCTTCCCGGCCAGGTACTCGAGGTCCCCGCCAGCTAGGAGCGCTCCGTATGCGAAGGGTTAGGCTCCTCGCTCATGCGATGCCCCTTTTGCAGCGCCGAGGGAACTCGGGTGATCGACAGCCGCCGAGTCGAGGACGGAAATGGCGTCAGGCGTCGGCGTGGCTGCGATAGTTGCGACAACCGCTTCACTACCTACGAGAGAGTCGAAGTGGCGATGGTCACCAAGCGCGACGGCCGCATCGAGCCGTTCTCTCCGGACAAAGTACGTGCCGGGCTCGAGAGTGCCCTGGCCGATCGACCATTGCCAAAAGGAACGATCGAGACCATCGTTCGAGAAGTCGAGGCGGCGGCTGTTGGTCCTGAGCCAACTTCGACGGAGACCATCGGGCATATCGTGCTCGACGGGTTGAAAGCGGTGGACGAAGTTGCTTATCTCAGGTTCGCTTCGGTCTACAAGGAGTTCCAAGAGGCCTCGGACTTCGAAGCGGAGCTGGCCCGACTCGACGACTAGCCGACCGAGTCGAGACCCTCCAGGATGCTCACCAACAGACCATCGAGCTCGAAGCGAGCCCAGGAGTCGAATTCGGATAGAGCTTGAGCCATGGAGGCATCGACCTCGCCCACCCATGTGGTGGCCTCGGTAGCCAGCGCCTGGGCTGACGTTGCGTCGCCAGTAGTGACGGCAATCAGGTAGTTCGCCCTCCACTCCTCCAAACGAGCTAGGGCTGCAATCGCGTCCGTCGTGACGCCGTCGAGTATGGCGTCGGACGGAAGGCGAGACAGGGCATCGGAAGTTTCGACCAACATGAAAGAGATCTCCCCGGTGAGCTGATCGAGATCGGAATCCAGCGCTTGGGCCGGGAGATCCGGCAACTGGAAGGCGCTATCGAGCAATAGCCGATAGGAAACGAGCCCATTGAGCCTTCCCGAGACGCCTTCCGCCAACCCCGCGGCAGCTACCGCTTCATCGCGTATGGGCTGTAACGCCGAGACATAGCGACTAGGCACCAAGGGTGGGAGGTCGGGGAGGGGAGCGCCACCGAGTGCAGCCAGGTCGATTGCTGCCACGGAGAACTGAGCCAGTGGCCCAACGGCATCGGAGAGGTTGGTCGAGGCGGGGTCGGTGGCGGTTTGAAGTGCTCCCCGGGCACCTGCCATGGTTGAGTCGAGGTTCTCATAGGCAGCCTGGAACTCTTGTTGGCGGCTCTCGGCTATGCCCTCGCCGATCGCCGGTGCCACACCCAGCAGCAGCCAGGCGGCGAGCCCGGCGACAACAGCGGTTGTGACCACCGCTACCCGATGGTCGCGAACGAACTCGAACCCGTAGCTGAGAGATCGGCGTCGGGGGGAGCGAGCACCAACCCAGGTCTCTTTTCCGGTGCCGAGCGTGACGTGAGGCGGCACTGAGCCGCCAGGCCATACCTCTTCGAGGTGCTCGAAACGCTCAATGACGGTTGTGTCTTCCATGGCCCAATTTCCGTCAGGGGAAGTTCGGTGCGACAATCAGCAGAATGGATATTCCACTCGTAAGGTTAGATTTCGCGCTCCCAATACCGAAGCATCATCACGATGGTGACGGCGGCGTCGATCTTCACGCTCGCGAGGATGTGAGCATCGAACCGGGGGAGTGGAAGATGGTGTCTACAGGTGTAGCCGTGGCCATTCCCCACGGATTCGTTGGGCTGGTGGCTCCCCGCAGTGGCTTGGCCGCTCGGCACGGGATCAGCGTTGTGAATGGCCCCGGTGTGGTCGATTCCGGTTACCGGGGGGAGCTGACCGTCATCCTCATCAACCATGGGCCAGAGGCCGTTGCCATAGAGCGAGGCGAGCGGGTGGCGCAGCTAGTGGTGGTGCCGGTGGAACAGCAGAACTTCGTTGAAGTGGAAGAACTCCCAGACACTTCGCGCGGTGACGGTGGCTTCGGCTCAACCGGAAGCCAGTAGGGGGCTTGGTAGCATTGGCCGCTGCGCGGACGTAGCTCAGTTGGTAGAGCGTCACCTTGCCAAGGTGAAGGTCGCCGGTTCGAACCCGGTCGTCCGCTCCAAGACCCGGCGCCGCCGGATGATCCCAGTGTTCTCGATCCCGACACCGAGGCGCTTCTCGGTAGACCGTTCGATGAGTTGGTACTGCGGGTCGACGACGACGCCATCCTGATACTCAACCAGCCCGATATCGCTGGCGCCAAGGCCACCAAGCTCAAGAAGTCCATGCGCGCCCCGCCCGAAAGAAATGGGCCAGCGATCGGGGCCCATGACGCTCTTCGGTCCGCGGCTCGGCGGTGATTGCCTTGCCGGCCTAGTTAGGCAGACAACCCTCTGGGACGGTGAACTCCGTAATGGTGCCGAACTCGAGGAAGTCGAGCTCGTACACGATGTCTCGCGCCTCACTCTGATCGATACTGAACGAGTTGTTGAACCCCGATCCGCTCAAGACCAAGCGGACCATATGGCCGCCATCTCGGGCTATGTCGACATAGGCCTCGGTGAAAGACTCATACTCGTTCAAGTCCTCGGGGTCCACGTTGTCGAGTGTGATCGCGTAGCGATCGACGAGGACCCCGTTGCTCATGATGCCCGCCTCGGACAAGAACGCGTCACCCGTGAGGTCTCCGCTGTCCTCGCCATAGAACGTGTCGTACACGCTTATCCAATTGGCCGAGAGGGCGGCGATGTCGGGGCAGTCCGGAATCGTGGCGAACTCGTTGACGTCCACGACGAAGGAGTGTGCCACGCTCCCGGTGTCCGGATCGATGATCTTGCCGCCGTCACCATCGAGGAATCCCATCTGGACCGTGCCGTCGCTCAGCACCCTGGTCATCGTGAAGAGAAGGGTGGCG
>JAOTWH010000123.1 GCA_029863035.1 Acidimicrobiia bacterium
GGCGAATCTCGAACGTCTCATCGCGCGTCACCTCGAAGGTGGCACCGGCGTCGTCATCCGTCACGGTGAGCGGCTGTGGATCACCGCATGCGCCCAAGAACAGAACAAGAAGGGTGGTGAGTAGTGCCGCTCTCATGCGTCCACCGTCTCAGATTGGCCTCCAAGGCGCCAGAGGCCGAGGACCCTCCCTAACCCTCCTCGGCCGGGAACACTGTTCCCCGCACTTCGCCGAAACCGATCCGGGGTCGACCGTCCCCCCCGGCCCAGCCTCGCATGACGACGGTGTCGCCATCGCGGATGAAGGTTCGCTCCGTTCCATCGGCCAGCTTGAGGGGGTGGTCCCCGTTCAATGTCAGCTCGATCATGCTCCCCTGCGATCCGGGCTCGGCGCCAGAGATCGTCCCGGTGGCGAACAGGTCGCCCGGTCTGGTCACTGCACCGTTGACGGTTACATGAGCCAACTGTTGAGGCATCGTCCAATAGATGTCTCTGGCGTTGGCCACCGCGACCACGTTGGGTTCCTGTTCATGCTCCAGCTGGTCCCGAGTGGTGATGGCCACTTCGAGGTTCATATCCAATCCCCAGTCGCCCTCGGTAACCAGGTAGTACTGCACGGGAGGTTCTTGTTCAGGCGACGGCACCCGGTAGGGAGCGAGGGCATCCATCGGCACCACCCACGAGGAGATCGAAGTGGCGAACGACTTGCCGAGGAAAGGACCAAGCGGTTGGCTCTCCCATTGCTGTATGTCTCGAGCGCTCCAATCGTTGACCAACACCACCCCGAAGACGTGCTCGGCGGCGTCTTCCGTCTTGATACGAGAGCCGAGCTCGTTGCCAGGACCAACGATGAAACCGAGTTCGAGTTCGAAATCGAGCTTGCGGCTAGCGATCCACTGTGGAGGACCCTCCTTCGGCTTCACCTGGCCACGGGGCCGTACCACGGGCGTGCCGCTAACCACCACCGTGGCGGAGCGCCCGTGATAGCCAACCGGCAGGTAGCGCCAGTTCTGCAGTAGCGGCTCTCCGTCGGGTCGGAACAACTTGCCGAGATTGGTGGCGTGCTCCACCGACGAGAAGAAGTCAACGAAGTCACCTATCGCGACGGGAAGCAGCATCTGCGCCTCGGGCATCGGCACCAATGCCTTCTCCGCCAGGCCCCAGGTGTCCCGGATCTCGCGGTTCTCGAAGCTCAAGAGGTCGGAGACGCGCTCCCGCACCGCCCGCCACGTCTCCGGACCCTTGGCAAGCAGAGGATTGATGCTGTCGCTGGCGAAGAAGCCCCAGTCCAACTCGACATGGCCGTCGAACAAGCCAGCTTCGGCGATTATGTCGAGGTCGAGGATGCGATTTCCGATCGCAACCCCCATCCGTGGAGTGTCTCCGACCTGATGGAACACCCCAAAGGGAAGGTTCTGGATCGGGAAGTCGGACCCAACCGGAACTGGGAGCCACGACCCAAGCTCGGGATCGACAGTGTGGTCTGTCATGGAAGAACACCCATGGCTGCCAGATCCTCGAGAGGCTCGGCAACCGAGCAGCTTCCGTAGCTTGTGATCGACCCTGCTCGCCCCGTCGCCACTGCTTCCGCCGAAACCGAATGGCCCCGCCAACTTAGGCCAGAGGGCGCCACCTCGAAGTTGGCCCCATCTTGGTCGGATATCAGCTCGACGAGCAGGGGTTCATCGAGGGTTGACGCCATCACTGCGGCTGTAACGATGTTGACGAACCCGTGGTGGGTGAACCCATCGTCCGGATTTTCGTATCGGAAAGGATGGTGAAGACCAGCCGTGGCCTTGAATGGCACATCGAATTCACCACAAACGGTGATGAAGTCAGCCACCTGTTGGGGCGACGGAAAGTCCTGCGCCGCCAGGCCACCGCAGCGCAGCTTGGCACCCAACACAACCTGGCGGGACTGACGAGCGTCGACCAGCGCCCCAACCAAAGATCGCAGATCACCCGCTGGCGGAAGCTCGAACATCGGCATTGCACCCAGGCGCGCCACGCTGGTGGCCGCTTCACCGACCTGGTGGGCAGGATCATCCGCCGCCAGTAGATCGATCGGCACTTTGGCTTCGGCCATCGTGAAACGCACTGCGGGAGCCAGCTCCCTGGCGAAGGCGGTGGCGGTGGTGACATCGGAAGAGATCGAGTCCACCCACGGCTCTCCGCCCGTGTCGAGAATCACGCTGATATCCCACGGTGGTTCTCCAGCCTTCATGGTCGAGGTCAGCTCGGCAGCCAGCTCGTTCAATCTGGAGGCGGGAACGATGAACCGATCGATGATCCACCCCGTCGCAGCGTTGCGGGCCTGTCGGTACTCGGCCACGGAGGCGGCCATGTCCAGGTTGGCCGGAGGGAACAACCCGGCATAGTCCACCAGACCGTCCAGGAACAGACGTCGACCGTCGGGCGCGGGCCGGATGTTCAGAGCGTCGGTCACCCGGCTAGCGGCCCTCGAGCCAGGTCCAGGCACTGAGTGTGCCGCTTAGGCGGTATCTCTCCCATCTGGCGGTAGTAGGGCATGGGTCTCTCCTTCGCCCCACAGCCTAAGCCCGGCCCCGAGCCCGAGACCTCGCACCAAGGCGCGGGTACGATGGTGAAAAGGAGGCAGCAATGGTTGACCAGGAGAACCTCGAACAAGCCAAGCGAGGCAACCTTTGAGCAGAGCACTCGAGATCGTCGAGGTAGGACCTCGCGATGGCCTGCAATCTGAGTCGACGGTTCTCGATCCTAAGACGCGCCTCGAGCTCATCGTGCTGCTCATCGAGGCGGGGGTACGACGGATCGAGGTAGCGAGCTTCGTCAACCCCGAGCGGGTTCCTCAGATGGCGGGTGCTGAAGAGGTGGTATCGGGGCTGCCAGACGACGACTCCGTGTCTTACATCGGCCTGGTACTCAATCACCGCGGCCTGCAGCGGGCGCTGGAGACGAAGCTCGACGAGATCAACTTCGTGGTCGCCGCCAGCGACGGCTACAACCGATCCAACCAACGGGCATCGGTCGACGAAACCCTCGCCGAGCTTGTCACCATGATCCCTGAGGCCCAAGCAGCCCGGCGCCGCGCCTCGGTGACCATCAGCGTGGCCTTCGGCGATCCGTTCGACGGCGAGGTGCCTGTACAGCGACTGGCTCGAGTAGCGCAACGCGTTGCCGAGGCCGGAGTAGACGAACTCGCCCTTGGCGACACCATCGGTGTGGCCTCGCCTGCCGATGTAGCCGAACGCATCGAGGCCGTGCACGCGGTGGCGGGCGGGGCGCCCATCAGGTGCCACTTCCACAACACCCGCAACACCGGGTACGCCAATGCGGTGGCGGCTATAGATGCCGGCGCACGCTCGTTGGACGCCAGCGTCGGGGGATACGGCGGCTCACCCTTCACCACGGATGCCGGCGGCAATATCGCTACCGAAGACCTGTCCTACATGTTGGGGCGAATGGGCATCGAGCACCACCTTGCCGTCGATCGGCTCGTCACCACTGCGGCCTGGCTAGAGGAGAAGCTGGGATCGCCGGCAAAGGCAATGCTCGGCAGAGCCGGCGGGTTCCCGTCGTGACCGGCCTTCTCATTGTCGGACTGGCGGTGGCTGGAGTGATCGCGCTGTCGTGGTGGCTACGCCGCCACGAGGACGGGTTCCCCTCCAAGACATCGGAGGGCGAAGAAACTCACACCGAACCCGGCGTCCACTTCCGTCGGCTGGAGTCGCCCCCCTCAGAGCCGTTTGACTAGCGGAGCCGACCTCGCCGCAGCCATCGAGAGACACATCGCTGCCGTTGGAACAGCCAAGCGCGCCGTCGGTGAAAAGGCCTACCTCAAGAGCGATCTCGAATTCCTGGGGGCCACTGTCGGCGCCATCAGGGAGATCACTGGCCATATCAAGCGCGACCATCCCGACCTGTCACACGCCAAGATGTTGGCAACGGTTCGCGCCCTGTGGAAACGTCCCGTTCACGAGTGTCGGGCGGCCGCGGTCGACCTCCTCATGTTGTACTCAGACCTGCTCGAACCACACGATCTCAAGCTCATCGAGCAAATGTTGCGCCAGTCGAAGACGTGGGCGCTGGTGGACTATCTAGCTGCGGCCGTGGTCGGCGGCCTGGTGGACCGCTACCCCCAGCTGAACACGGAGATGGACCGCTGGGCCAAAGACGACGACTTCTGGATCAGGCGCTCCGCGTTGTTGGCTCACCTCGGATCGTTACGCCGCGGCGAAGGGGATTTCGAGCGCTGGGCCGGATACGCCGACTCCATGTTGGAAGAGAAGGAGTTCTTCATCCGCAAGGCAATCGGCTGGGTGCTGCGCGACACGGCCCGCAAGCGACCCGACCTGGTCTACGAGTGGCTGCTGCCTCGTGCCCATCGAGCGTCGGGAGTCACCGTGCGAGAGGCGTGCAAGCGAGTATCGGAGGCGCAGAAGCAGGCGATCATGGCCGAGTACCAGCGGCCCTAGATAACGGCAGGCCGAACCCTCTCCTTATCATCGTCCAACTCTCCGCCTTCGGAGAACGATCGACCCCGAGGACCTCGAAATGAAGACGGCAGTCGCACTCGCCCTCACACTGGCCGTGGTAGCGGCAGCCTGCAGCGACGACGAAGCTGACGACACAACCGTTGTCGACGTCGCCGTCCAGACCACCGTCGCCACAGAAACCACGGAGGCTCCTGCCGATACCGCTCCTGCGGATACCACCGCAGACACTGCGGACGGTGAGTGCGAATCGGCCAACTTCCTCATAGAAGAGGTGAATGCCTACGAGCAGACCGACGGTTACCCCGACCCGGAACTAGCCGTCGAGTGCACTGATGACGCCTTCATCGTCACCACCAACGGTCTCATCAACTACGAATTCAACCAGATCACACCCAACGACTTGGTTGCCCAGGACAATCGATACGAGATACCCCGCGACCCCACCGAGCGAAGCACTCCCGGCGCCATGCCGCTTGGCACCACCGGCGTCGCCCTCAACGGCGTGGCCATCTTCGGCCCGTTCGAAGCGCCGCAGGATGACTACCAGGACCCGTTCCTCGACGGGCTGCTCGACTTCTGCAACGGCCACACCGCGCCAGGTGGCGTTTACCACTACCACGCCGGGTACGCCTGCCTGCTCGAGGACCCCACCGCCGTTGGCACCATCTACGGCTACCTGTTCGACGGCTACGAGATAGTGAGCCCATGGGTTTGCGCTAATGACGATTGCTCAGAGCTCCGCGAGGTCACGCCCAGCTACGTGCGGATGGACGAGACCAGCCTGGCCGCCTTCACGGCCTGGGAGTACCAGGAGGGCAGCGGCGACCTCGATGTCTGTAATGGGATGGTCGACGCCGATGGCATTTACCGGTACCACATCACCTCCGAGTTCCCCTATGTGCCTTTCTGTTTCCATGGCGAAACAGACACGGCCCAGGGCGACCACGACGGCGAGCCACCGGCCGGCGGTCCTGGAGGGTAAGCAGGGGCCACGATCCGACCCATAGAGTCATTCCATGCCCCAGCCAAAGGTCGCCGTCATCCTGGCGGTGCTCAACGAGGTCGATTTCATCGACGCCTGCCTTGAGTCTCTGACCGCCCAGGACTACACCGGCCCATTCGAGATTGTCGTCGCAGACGGCGGCTCTGACGATGGCACCCTCGACTGGCTCAAGGAGTGGGCGGATCGCGGCGTTACCACCATCCACAACCCGGACCGGGTCCAGTCGTACGGATTGAACGCCGCCGCCGATGCCACCGATGCTGAGATCCTGGTACGGGCCGACGGGCACACTGCCTATCAGCTCGACTACTTGTCTCGCTCGGTAGAGGCCCTTGAGGGCTCCGGAGCTATCGCGGCGGGCGGGCTGATGACTCCGCAAGGCGACTCGCGTTTCACCAGAGCCGTAGCAGCAGCCATGACCTCGCCGCTCGCTATCGGGCCGGGCAAGTTCCATCACTCCACCGAAGCCGGTCCAGTCGACACCGTCTACCTGGGAGCCTTTCGACGCACCGATTTCCTTAACGCCGGAGGCTTTCGGGCCCTGCCCTCCGGCGTTGCCGAGGACGCCGATCTGTACTTCCGATGGCGACAACAGGGAGAGACGGTTTGGCTCGACCCCTCGATTCGATCGACCTATCGGCCCCGCCGCGGTTTTGGAGCGCTTTGGCGCCAGTACTTCAGATGGGGTCGAGGCAAGGCCGACATGTTCCATGCCAACGGCAAATTTCCGTCGTGGCGGCCCCTGGCGCCGCTGGCGCTGATATTGGGATTGGATGTCTCGGTCGTCCTGGCCATCTACGGTTTCTGGTGGCCGCTGGCCGTCATCGGAGGAGCGTGGTTGGCGGTACTGATCCTCGCTGCGCTATCTACTTTCAACGCTCTCGTCGCGCCAATCACCGCCGTAATGCACAGCGCATACGGAGTCGGCATGGCCGTGGGCCTGGTTAGTCGCCGAAGCACGAACCCCAAGCGGGACTGACCGGGCCGGAGATCACATGCGGACGCGCAGATTCTCCGGGTCGTACATAGCTCGCAGCGAAGCTCTCGCCGCAAAGCGCTGGCCAGCCACCTGGATTTCGAAACTGCCCGCTTCTATCCAGTCGGGCGTCACACCCTCATCGTTGTCCACGTATCCGAAGCCCATGGCGCCGCCCAACGTATGACCGTATGCGCCAGACCGCAGGTATCCCACGGGGTTGCCGTCGTAGAGAATCGGTTCTTCTCCGTAGAGCAGTGGCTCGGGGTCTTGCAGGAGGAACTGCACAAGGCGAGACTTGTATGGCCGGTTCTCTCGCTGGGCAAGCAGCGCTTCGCGAC
>JAOTWH010000124.1 GCA_029863035.1 Acidimicrobiia bacterium
ATCTGGTAGTAGCGGTCGACGCCGGCAACCATCAACAGCTGCTTGAAGAGCTGAGGAGACTGCGGCAGCGCATAGAAACTGCCTTTGCGCAGGCGGCTCGGCACCAACAGGTCGCGGGCACCTTCTGGCGTGGATCGGATGAGCGTCGGGGTCTCCACCTCCAGGAATCCTTGCTCGTCCATGGACCGTCGGATAGCCCCGATGGCGGACGATCGGGCCCTCAGGTTGGCGGCCATGCGAGGGCGCCGCAGATCGAGGTAACGGAACTCAAGTCGCTTCGCCTCGTCGACATCGAGCCGGTCGTCGATCTGGAATGGCAGCGGATCGGCGCTGCTCAGCACCGTCACCCCGTCGGCTGCAACCTCAACCTCTCCGGTTTCCATATCGGGATTGATGGTGCCATCGGGGCGCAGTCGCACCGCGCCCGACACCGAAAGGCAGTACTCGAGGCGCACGTCATGAGCTACGGCTGCTGCCTGGGGCTGAGCAACGGGGTCGACTACCACTTGCACGACGCCCGAGGCATCGCGTAGGTCGAGGAAGATGACGCCGCCGTGGTCTCGCCGGCTGGCCACCCAACCTGCCAGACGAACCGATTGCCCATCGTTGCCGGCTCCGAGACTGCCAGCCATCGTGTCCCTTAGGCCGTCACCCAAGCCGCCACCTCCTCCAACGCCATGGTCTCTTCATGTCCGTCGCTCAATCGCCGCACCGTCATCGCCCCATCTGCCAATCCTTCGCCCACCACCAGCACCGCCGCCGCATTGCGCTTATCCGCCGCCTTGAACTGAGCCTTCATAGATGCTTGCGCAGGGAGCGAGTCGACCCTTAGGCCTCGTCGGCGCAACCGCTGGACAACTTCCGATGCGTCGGCACGATCGCCGTCCGTCACGACGAACACGTCGAGAGCCGGCTCCTCCGCTGCGTCTCCCAGCGCCAACACGATGCGATCCACTCCGAGCGAGAATCCCACCGCCGGCACCGCCGAACCCCCCAGCTGCTCCGCCAGTCCGTCGTATCTCCCACCACCTCCCAGCGAGCTCTGGGCTGCTTCGTACGTAGGCACGGTGTACTCGAAGACCGTCTTGGTGTAGTAGTCGAGACCTCTAACCAATCGAGGAGCATCGGTGTATTCGATTCCGGCCCGGTCCAGGCCGGCCTTGACGGCGTCGAAGTGCTCTTTGCTCTCGGCGTTTAGGTGATCGACCGGGGCCGGAGCGTCCACCAGTTTGGGACCGTCGACCTTACAGTCGAGCACTCGCAGCGGGTTGAGATCCATCCGCTTTTGGCAGTCCTCGCACAGCTTGGCTCGCTTCGGCTCCAGGTAATCCGTCAGCACCCGGCGGTAGGCAGCACGCGATTCCGCGTCACCGATCGAGTTGAGCTGCACCTCAACCCCGGGGATCCCCACCTCGGTGTAATAGCGGTGTCCCAACTCGATCACCTCGACGTCCGCTTCGGGAGAATCGGTCCCCAGGTACTCGGCGCTCACCTGGAAGAACTGGCGCCGTCGGCCGGCCTGAGGTTGCTCGTAGCGGAACATGGGTCCGGAGTGGGCTCCCTTGAAGATGCCCTGGCGGCCCGCGTTGAGGTAAGCCCGCACCACCGCCGCGGTCGATTCGGGCCGCATCGTCATCGAGCGACCCCCCTTGTCCTCCCAGGTGAACATCTGCTTCTGCACCACCTCGGTGGCCTCACCGATGGCGCGGCCGAACACTTCTGTGCTCTCGAAGATCGGCGTCATCACCAACTCGTAGCCGTAACGAGCTGTGATCTCGTCCCACACGCGCAACAACCGCCGCCATCGGAGCGATTCGGGCGGCAGGATGTCGTCGGTTCCCTTGGGGGGACGGAAGGTCATTGCAGTAGCTCTGCCAGGAAGGGATTGGTGCGGCGCTCGGCGGCCAGCGTAGTCCTGGGCCCGTGCCCGGGTAGCACCTCCGTGTCATCCGGGAGGGTGAGCACCTTCGCCTCCATGCTGGCCATTAGTTGGTCATGATTCCCGTATGGAAAGTCGGTCCGGCCGACGGATCCGGCGAACAGCTGGTCGCCCGAGAGCAAAAGCCCTTCGGATTCGAGGTAGAAACAACAGTGCCCCGGTGTGTGGCCGGGGGTGTGACGCACCTCGACGCTCAACCCGGCCAACTCAAGCATCGAGCCGTCGGTGAATCGCTCCAGAGTCTCTGGCGGAGCCAAGTCACCTGCCTCCGGCGGCATGCCACCGAATAGGCTCCTCATCTGCGACATGGGGTCGAGGCAGAGGAAATCGTCGTCGCGATGTAGATACACAGCCGCACCGGTAGACCTTGCCAGACCACCTGAGCTCCCCGTGTGGTCGATATGACCATGTGTCAATAGGAGGGCGGTCGCAGCAAGGTCATGCTTCCGCAACAGGCCGACCACCCCCTCCAAGTCGGGAGGAGCATCCACAACCACCGCCGGACCACCCCCATTGAGCGCCACCACGTAGCAATTCGTTCCCGCAAGCCACAGGGCATCTTGATCGACGATCATGGGGTCGAGAGTACCGGTGACGCGAAGAGGCCCGCCAAGCGGCGGGCCTCTTCATTGAGTCATCTGGTCTTCTAGAGCTCGCCGAAGCCCAGCTCGCGGGTGTTCTCCACGTCGACGGCCCCGAGGTCCTTCAACTCGAAGTCGCTGATCCATCCACCGTCGTAGATGATCTCGCCACCACCATTGATCCTGTTCTCCGAGACCGGGCTGCCGGCAGAATCACATGCGTCTTCGGCGACAACAGGGCCGACGATGGTGGCCTGGCCGTTCATGCGGAACTGCTCGTGCATCGCCACAACCCCCACGACGTTTACTTGAACACCGACCTGGAGGTCTCCGCCCGCGACCGTGGAATAGCCACCGCTCCCTGGATAGGCCTGAGTGTAGGCGTAGCCGCCATAGTCGATGTTCCCTCGGCTGGTAGAGCAATCCGTTGCGCCATCGACCGTGCCAGCGAAAACCGACAGTTCGATTACGGGCATATTGTTCTTTCCGTTGATCGTGACGTCGGCCCCGTCCACGTAGTACGCGCCCGGGGTGGAGTTCCAATCGAACGCCACCAACGACGAGCCGATACCGAGGATCTGGTTGCCGGCACCCGTGCTGATGAAGGCACCCGAGCAAGGCTCGCCTTCCGTCGCCGGGTTGCCCAACGTACTGGCGGGACCCTCATAGAAGCCGCTGGGGTTGGCGGCGCCGAACGAGACGCCGCCACGACAGATATCGATCTGGGCGTACTTGTGCACCGCCAGCGGGTTAATGGCCGGCATGAACGCCTCTACGATGTCTCCAAGTGGGGGACAATCGGTGCCAGAGGCTTCAACCGGGTCGACACCTGTGCCGCATCCATCCACACTGGCGGACCCAGACAGATCGAGCTTCTTGTTGCTGTGGACATTGCCCTTGGCGCCCTTGAAAGCGGCGTCGCCGAGAACTTCAAGGTCGCCATTGACGATCAAAGCCCCATCTGGAACCCAGGGAGTGCCGGTGTTGACCCACTGATAGTCCAGATACAGCACCCTCTCCTTGCGAACCGCTGCATCGATGCTCGGAGTGAACCCAACCGCATAGGCGATCTCGGCCGTGTCGTCCTTGACGATCACGACATCGCCCTCCGGCGTGGAGAGCACCTCTGCAGGGTCTGCTGCCACCGCCTCGGCGTGAGCCACGACCTCTGCTTTATCAGGCGACGGCGAGCTGAAGGTGACCTCGGTGATGTCGTTGTCCGCTTCCAACTCGAACAACGCTTGGTCGATACCGCTCTCGGCCACCTGGAGAGCTTGCTCCCAGGTTCGGTCGAGGCCCACGTGGCGGTTCTCAGACATGGTGCGCGCAGCAACGACCACTGATACCAGCACCAGGAAGCCGCCCAATAGGGCGACTGAGGCCATGGCGATGCCACGGTCGTCACCAAGTAGGCGACGCCACGAAGGCGGCCCCACCGGCCTCTTCGTTCGGTTGCGTACGTTCATCTTGGTTCCTTTCGTCTACGTGTTTCTTGCTTTGATAGACGTCTCAATGCTCCTGGCAGGGTGGGAGTCGGTCACGTCGAAGTCGACGGTGAACTTGATGTCGACCACATCGCCTGTGATGACGATGGCGCTGTCGGCCGCTACCAGCCCTTCTGCCACAAGCGATGGGGCCTCTGCAGGCACGGCATTGGTCGATCGCGTTAGATCTGTGCCGATGATCTCGTACGTGATGGTCTCGCCGGCTTCGGCAGTGCCCAACACCCCGCCGTCCAGCCAGAATGAGATCTTGTCGTCACCGGCGCCGGGTGGGTAGATCTCTGTGGCGAAACGCAGCTCCGAGGTGATCTGCCCTTTGGCGTATCGAAGTTCGGCGATCACATCGAGACGGTCTTGCTGGCGGGCGTCCGCTCGCAGCACTGCACCCATCCAAACAGTGACACCGGCAACAACGACGGCTGCGATAATCGACGCGATAGCCAGCTCGGCCAGTGATATCCCCTGTTCAGATCTGAGGAAGCGGCGGATCATGGTCAGAACCTCGCCTTGGAAACCAACGCCGTCGTCTGATGTTCTTTCTCGGCGTCGCCCACCGTCCAGTTGACGATCACCACGACTCGGCGCAGCTCGTCCGCTTCGACATCGGTCACGTACTGCCAGACCTCAAAGGGCTGGTCGTCCACGGTCACCGAGTACTTGGACTGAACCGAACCAAGAGCGGCGTCCACGACAAGCGCTTCATCGGCCGCCAGGTTCGCAGCCGTGGCCAGGAGATTTCCACCCGAGACCCGCGGATCGCCCGCCCCTACGACATCCATGGCTACCTCGTCCCATGGGAAGGAGCGGGACACCTCGATACCCTCGATCGCCAACTGGGTGGCTTGCTCAAGAGCTCGCGTCGTTCGGGCCTGGCGGAAAGATGCGCCTAGGAAGAGGCCAAGCATCGAAAAGAGGATCACTGATATGAACAAGGCGATCGAGGCCTCTATGAGGCTGAAGCCGGTATCGGTTGCACAGGGGCGACCGTCCCGACGCGATGGTGTCGTGGTAGATGCCATGAGTTCGAGTCTCACAACATGGCATCGACCTCAAAGGGACCGGGCTTGAGCCGGCTAGAGGAGGTTTCGACTAGTCACCGAGGTGACTAGTCAGCTGGCTGCGAGCTTCCGCCGTGGGGAATCAATCGATATGCGTCGTAGACACCGTCGGCCGAACGCAGTTCGTCGACGAGGTGCTCGAGCTGGCCGGGATCACTCAGCTCGACCTCGTAACGCAGCACGGCCACACGGTCCCGCCCCGTGGCCGACGATGAAGCGTGAATGTTCGCCCCCAGGTCGGAGAGCACAGTCGTGACATCGCGCAAGAGCTTCGGTCGATCCAGAGCCTCGACCTGAATCCAAACGCTGTACCTAGCGTCACCAGCATCTGCGGCCCAAGACACTTCGATCATCCTCTCCGGACGCTTTCCCAGGGCCGGCATGTTGGTGCAGTCGGAGCGATGTACCGACACTCCCCTACCAACGGTCACGAACCCAACAATGCGGTCTCCAGGTACCGGCGAACAACATCGGGCCATCTGCACCAGCGCATCGTCGATGCCCTCGACAACGACACCTCCCGCTGGACGCTTGGATCTCGTCCACACCGGCTCGAGTAGGGATTCCTCCGAATCATCAGCTTGCGGTTCAGCTAGCGCCGACACCTTGGCCGCGATCGTCTCCACATGGACCTTGCCGGCCCCGACGGCGGCATAGAGGGCTTCAAGCTCGGTTAGCCCCATACGGTGTGCTACCTCGGTTACCAGGGAGTCTCGTTCCGTGGCCCCTAGATCGAGTCTCGACAAGGACTTGATCACAGACTCGCGCCCCGCCACGATCGACTCGGCGCGACGCTCTCGGGAGTACCACTGGCGGATCTTGGCGGCGGCTCGGGTTCCTTTCACAAAGCCGAGCCAGTCTCGGCTCGGGCCGGCGTCAGGAGCCTTCGACGTGCTGATCTCAACGATGTCTCCCGATGACAACTCTGTCGACAGTGGCACGAGGCGACCGTTGACTTTGGCACCAACGCAGCGGTGTCCAACCTCTGTGTGGATGGCATAGGCGAAGTCGACCGGAGTAGCGCCGCGCGGCAAGGTCACAACGCTCCCCTTTGGAGTCAGGGCGAAGACCTCATCTTGATATAGGTCGATCTTCAGGTTGGCGAGGAATTCGGCGGGGTCAGCGTATTCGTCCTGCAGGAACCGCACGTCGGATATCCACTTGAGGTCGTCGGGACCAAGGCCTTCCTTGTATCGCCAATGGGAGGCGATGCCGAACTCGGCTCGTCCGTTCATCTCAGCGGTCCGGATCTGCACCTCTAGCGGCTTGCCGTCTGGACCCACCACGGTGGTGTGGATGCTTTGGTAGAGGTTGAACTTGGGCATGGCGATGTAGTCCTTGAAGCGCCCATGAACCGGCGGCCACACCGTGTGGACGGTGCCCAAGGCTGCGTAACAGTCCTTCACCTCGTCAACGATGATGCGGATCCCGATGAGATCGTGGATGTCTTCGAACGGGAGGCCGGAGTCGACCATTTTGCGATAGATCGAGTAGGGGTGCTTAGGTCGTCCCGTCACCTCGGCTCGCACCTTGTGAAGCTCTAGCTCGGCCGAGATCGCGTCACTGGC
>JAOTWH010000125.1 GCA_029863035.1 Acidimicrobiia bacterium
AGTTGGAACCGGCGGCCGAACTCGAACCATTGCCCGAACCGGAACCAGAGCTAGTGCCTGAGCCGGCGGTCGAGCTCGAACCACTGCCCGAGCTAGAGCTCGAACCCGAGCCCGAACCGGAACCAGAGCTAGTGCCTGAGCCGGCGGTCGAGCTCGAACCACTGCCCGAGCTAGAGCTGGAACCGGAGTCGGAACCCGAGCCGGAACCAGAACCAGAACCGGAACCCGAACCAGAACCCGAACCCGTCACGACCGGAAAGCGTCTGTTCGGCGGAGCTGTCGGTGAGGCGTTGACGGAGGAAACCGTGCTGGCGGAGCTGGCCGAGCCAGAGTCCGAGGTAACTCCCGAAATCGCCGAAGTAACCGAAGCCGCCGACGAATCGACCGAATCGATCGATGTTGTCGAGGAAGCTGAGCCGAAGCGAGGTTGGTGGCGCAAACGACGTGACGAAGGGCCCGCCATCCAAGAGGTTTCCGAAGGCGAGGAATTGGGTGAGCTCGAACTGGAGGCGCCGGTCGACGACGATGCGACCCTGGCTGATGTCGACCTGGCCATTGAAGACGACGCAGAGCCCAAGGCTGGCTGGTGGCGCCGCAAGAGGCCCATCACAGATGACGGTGAGCCGTCGGTTCTCGGGGAACTCCTCGCCGAGGCCGAGGAACCGGAATTGGCCAGCGCGGAGGAGGCGTCCGTTGGCGTGGAGGATGGCGGAGAGTGGTTCGAGAGTCCGACTGAGGAGGAGCGCCCCGGCTTCTTCGCTCGAGCGTTCGGCAGATCGCGTGACGAGCAGGAAATCACAGAAGTCGGAGCGTTGACGGATGACGACGCCGATGCGGCATTGGAGTCGGCCCCGGTTGAGGGAGCGAAAGAAGCGGCACTTGATGAATCGAGCCAGTCCGAGATCGACGACCGGCCGGGTTTCTGGTCGAGGATGTTCGGAGGCGGCACCCACCCAGCCGATGAGGAGCTAGACGACGTCGCCGGTGCGTATCTCGACGTGGATCCGGTCGATGTCGCCGAAGTAGCTGAAGCCGCCGAAACAGCGGACGCCGCCGAAACAGCGGACGCCGCCGAAACAGCGGACGCCGCCGAAACAGCGGACGCCGCTCAGCCTGAAGGCCTGGATGAGTGGATGGATTTCGCCCCGGACTCCGAGCCAGCCCTTGAACAGGTTGAGGCCACGAGCTGGCGCGCCAAGAGAAAAGCTCGCAAGCGGGCTGCCCGAGAGAGTGCGGAAGGCGACATGGCCCCCGACTTTGAAGAAGCCGAGGCAGAGGTCGTAGGCGCGGCAGCGGCCACCGAGGCCGCCCTAGAGGACATCGAGGCCGAGGCCGACGAATCGCTGGGATGGCGGGCCCGACGTCGAAAGCGCAAAGAAGACAAGCTCGCCGTCCAGGAGATCGACGATCTTGCGCCGGAACCAGACGGGGAGCCTCTCGAGGACGACACTCTCGCAGCCGATGACGCGGCCATCGAGCTAACCGCCGAGGAGTACATCACTGCCGCCACTCATGAACACGAGGGTCTCGCCGCGGCCATGGCCGAGTCAGCCACACAGACGAGCGAGCAGCAAGCCGTTGCCGGGTCGATGCCGGGTCTCGATACCGGAGTCGTCGGGTTCGAAGACGTAGTTGAGGCCGACGAGGATGCCGTCGACGTTGAGGCCGAATACCGCCAGAAGCAACGCAACCTGGCCATCAGGGCCTTCACCGGCATTCTGCTCGCAGGCCTATTCGCTGGATCGCTGTGGTGGGGTCCCTACGCGGTGGGTGCACTCATAGTCATCGTCATGCTCATTGCCCTCAGCGAGTTCTACGGCGTTCTGCTCCGTAGTGGCCGCCAGCCGCTGGCTCTATTTGGGATCCTTGGGGGCATCATCACTCTGTTGGGAACGGCGGCTTGGGGTCCCATCGCCATCCCCGGCGCCCTCATCGTCACAGCAGTTGTGATGTTGTTCTTCTATGCAGTCGAGCCGGAACGCCGCGACCCGCTGCCCAACAGCGCGTTAACTCTTATGGGCATGGCGTGGGTAACGGGCATGTCTGCTCTGGTCATGCCAATGCTCGACATGGACACGTTCCGGCGGCTGCTCCTCGCCTTCGTCGTATTAACGGTCTTCATGGACACGGCTTCGTTCTTCGCCGGCCGTAGCTGGGGTAAACGCAAGCTTGCCCCGCAGCTGTCGCCGAACAAAACCGTCGAGGGCCTCATTGGTGGCGTCATCGTTGTCATGCTCACCGGCGCCATCGTTGGCTCCTTCGAACCATTCGATCTCACCGACGGCCTCATCTTGGGCGCGGTGATCGCCATCGTCGCACCCCTGGGCGACCTTGCGGTGTCTGTGTTCAAGCGGACCATGGCGGTCAAGGACACAGGCGTCATCTTGCCCGGCCACGGTGGCGTTCTGGATCGAATCGATGCCTTCCTGTTCGCCATTCCGGCGGTTTGGGTGGCGTACTCATGGATGGGATACCTGGGCTGAAGCCTCTAGTTGTCCTGGGTGCAACCGGCTCGATTGGCTCTCAGACCCTTGAGGTCGCCGAGCGGTTGAACCTGGCCGTAGCCGCGCTCGGCGCCAGGCATGCCTCACCCCAACTCGAGGCGCTGGCGCAACGATGGCCGGACGCCAAAGTGGCGGTGGCGGGGGCATCGTCCGACGAGCGAACCGACGTGAAGAACCGCCTGGGGGACAGAGCGATGTTCGGACCGGAAGCGCTTGTGGAGTTGGCCTCCCTCCCGGCAACAACGGTGATGAACGCAGTGGTCGGCGTTGCCGGCTTGCCCGCATCGGTTGCGGCACTGCAGGCCAACAACACCCTCGCGCTAGCCAACAAGGAGAGCTTGGTCGCCGGAGGAGATGTGGTGCTGGCCGCGCTGCGCTCAGGCGACGGCGAGCTGATCGCGGTCGACTCGGAACACTCGGCGTTGGCTCAATGCATGGTCGGAGAGGATCCCACCTCGGTGCGGCGAGTAGTGCTGACGGCATCAGGGGGACCGTTTCGCGGAATGAGCCGACAGGACATGGACTCCGCCACACCGAGCGAGGCCATGAGACACCCAACTTGGGAAATGGGACCGCGCATCACGGTCGATTCAGCCACCCTCATCAACAAGGCGTTCGAGGTGATAGAGGCTCATCATCTGTTCGACATCCCCTACGACGCCATCGACGTGGTGGTCCACCCCCAGAGCATCGTTCACGGATTGGTTGAGTTCGTAGATGGGTCTCTTATGGCTCACCTTGGCCAGCCCGACATGCGAGTCCCCATCCAGTACGCGGTCACCGGCGGACAGCGACACCCGGGAACGGGAATGCAGTTCGACCTCACGGCGGCTGATCTCACTTTCGAGGCTCCCGATCTCGAGGCCTTCCCGGCCTTGGAGCTGGGGTACGAAGCTGGTCGGGCTGGGGGCTCGGCGCCAACGGTGCTCAATGCCGCTGATGAGGTCGCCGTTGCGGCGTTCCTCGACGGCCGTATCGGATTCGGATCGATTCCCCTGGTCATCTCTGGAGCTCTCGAGCAAATCGCCCACAGCGTTCCCAAAACCATCGAGGACGTATTGGCGATAGATGAGGCGGCTCGGGCGGTTGCCAGCGATGTCATAGGTACGTCCTGCTAGCTGGAGGGCGGCCCTAACTTGTCGCCATGACCGGCGCGCTCATTGTGATCATCGGGATCATCGCCATGGTGATGATCCACGAAGCTGGCCACTTCGTGGCGGCTAAGGCGTTCGGCATGAAGGCCACGGAGTTCTTCTTCGGGTTCGGTCCCAAGTTGTGGTCCACCCAAAGAGGGGAAACCGAGTACGGCATCAAGGCGATTCCCCTTGGTGGCTACGTCCGGATCATCGGCATGAACCCGTTCGAGGAGGTCACGGCCGAAGAGGAGGAGCGAACCTACCGCCGGGCGAAATTCTGGCAGAAGGCCGTCGTCGTGCTTGCCGGAGTGGGTAGCAACTTCGCGGTCGCTTTCGTCATCCTCTATTTCGTGGCTGCAGTCATTGGGGAACCCGATACCGATGCCCCGCTCCCAATTGTTGCTGGCGTCGTTGTCGAGACGGCGCAGGGACAGCAGACCGCTGCATCAGCAGCCGGGCTGCGGGAGGGAGACCTGTTCGTTGAGGTCAACGGCACCAACATCGATGATTGGGACCAGTTGGTCGACATCTTGCATGCCGCGCCCAACGAAGAAGTCGACCTGGTCATCGAGCGGGACGGCAAGACGCTGGAGTTGGTCACCACACTCACGTCGCGTTTCAACGCGGATAGCGGCCAGAACGAGGGCTTCCTTGGGGTCTCCCCGCAGTATGTGGTGTTGCGCGACAATCCGGCGGCCGCTTTGGTCACCGCCGGCGATCAGATGGGGGTGTTGGTAGCCGAGAGCACCAAGGGGATGTGGACGTTGGTCTCTGGGATCGGTGGGCTGGTCTCGGGGGTCATCAGCGGGGAGGACGTTGGGGAGAACCAGGCCCGCCCTCTGAGCCCTATAGGTATCGCCCGCCTCGGGGCCGAATCGGAAGCGGTCGGGCTCGACCTGACTCTCACCATAGTTGCGTGGTTCAACGTGTTCGTTGGCTTGCTGAACGTGCTCCCGATCTATCCGCTCGACGGGGGCCACTTCTCCGTTGCGCTCTACGAGAAGGTGGTTGGGCGCCGCGCCGATGTGCGCAAATTGGCACCGATCGCGGCGGCGGTGGTCATATTCCTGGTCTTGTTGGGTGTGCTTGGGATCTACCTCGACATCGTCGATCCCCTCAACCTGAGCTGATAGGGCGGTCATCCAGCCCTGAGTAAGCTCTCGCCATGCGCTGGTCCCAAGCGTTCATCCCCACACTGCGGGAAGATCCAGCTGACGCCGAGGCGCCCAGCCATCGTTTGTTGATGCGGGCGGGCTTCATTCGCCAGCTGATGTCTGGCGTCTACTCCTTGCTGCCGCTCGCTGTTCGCTCTCGGGCCAAGATCGCCGCCATCATCCGAGAGGAGATGGATGCCATCGGCTGCCAAGAGTTCCTCCTACCGGCCATTCACCCCGCCGAGGTGTGGCAGAAGTCAGGACGGTGGGACACCATGGGCGACGAGATGTTCCGGCTCAAGGACCGTCGTCAAGCGGACCTAGTGCTTGGCATGACGCACGAGGAGGTCTTCTCCCTCATCGCGGGCGAGCTGGACTCTTACAAGGAGCTGCCGCAGGCCTGGTACCAGATCCAGACGAAGTTCCGAGACGAGCCGCGTCCCAGATCCGGCGTGTTGCGAACTCGGGAGTTCACGATGAAGGATGCTTATACATTCGATATCGACGACGCCGGCCTCGACGCAGCGTTCGAGTTGCAGCGCCAGGCTTACACCAAGATCTTCGATCGCCTCGGATTCGATGCCGTGCAGGTGGAGGCTTCATCGGGCGCCATGGGTGGGACTGAGTCCGTCGAGTTCATCGTGCCGGCGGCTAGCGGCGAGGACATCATCGCCCGCTGTCCGAACGGCGACTACTCAGCCAACCTGGAGAAGGCCACCTCTGGCCTAGAGCCGTTAGCGGACGAGCCAGGCCCCGAGGCGCCCCAGCGCTTCGAGACTCCAGGCGTTAGGACGATCGACGCCCTGGTCGCTTTCGGGGACGGTCACCCGTCCGACCGCCAGATCAAAACGCTCGTCTATGTGCTCGACGGCGAGCCGGCCCTGGTCCTACTGCGAGGCGATCATCAGCTTCAGGAACAGAAACTGGCAGACGCCACCAAGTCCATAGAGGCGCGACCCGCGGCCGAGGATGAGGTGGTCGGGCTGTTGGGCGCTCACCCCGGCAGCCTTGGTGCGGTTGGGCTGAGTGACGTTCGCATCGTCGTCGACGAAGCGCTCCGCGGCCGTTCCGATATGACAACCGGAGCCAACGAGGACGACTTTCATCTCAGTGGCGTATCGCTGGAGCGCGACATAGAGGTCGGCGAATGGCACGATCTGCGAGCCGTGGAAGAGGGTCAGCCTTGCCCCAACTGCGGGTCGCCCCTGGCACTGATGCGTGGCATCGAGGCCGGGCACATATTCAAGCTCGGCAGGAAGTTCGCGGAGAGCATCGGCGTTTCGGTGCTCGACGAGGAAGGCAAGAGCCAGGTCGTCACCATGGGCTCGTACGGCATCGGATTGGAACGGGCTATGGCAGCCGTTGTCGAGGTGAACCACGACGATAAGGGAATCATCTGGCCCGTTACGGTGGCCCCTTATGAGGTTGTCATCACCGTGCTCTCCGTCGACCAGGAAGGCCCGCTGGCCGCTGGCGAGCACCTCTACCAAGAGCTGAGGTCAGCGGGTGTCGATGTCATTCTGGACGATCGGGCCGAGCGACCCGGCGTCAAATTCACCGATGCTGAGCTAATCGGGTTCCCGATACGCATCACGATCGGCCCCAAGGGACTGGACAAGTCAGTGGCGGAGGTTCAGGAGCGGCGAAGCGGCGAATCAGAAGAGATAGCCATCGACACTGTGGCGAAGGCTGTTAGCGAGCGGATCGTGGCCCAGCGGCGCTGACGGCGCCATTCCGGGCCGTGTTACCATTACCCGGAACTAGCAGGACGCACAGTGGTGGGCCCGGCGCCCGCCCTTTTTTATGAGCGCATTAACAGTGACATTGGATCGGCACCTTTGGAGTGTGGTAGA
>JAOTWH010000126.1 GCA_029863035.1 Acidimicrobiia bacterium
AGCAGAGGGTGGTACGAGATCAGCAGGCTGGGCGGTTCGCTTTCGGCAGCAGCCACCACCTCGGGCGTCACCTCGTGGCAGACAGAGACCGAGGTGGCCTCGGTGCCGCCATCCCCCAGCTGCAAGCCGACCGGGTCCCATGATGCGGCCTTGTCGAGCGGCATTTGCCGCGTCAGCACATCGAGGAATTCGGCGATGGTCATGGCCGAATGCTACGGCGGTGAATGGGTATCAGGCCAGGAGCCGCACCACGGTTTGGCGGCGAAACGGGTTGTCGAATGGCACGAAGCCCAACCCCTCATAGACCGATGGCGGCACGGAGATGTCGGCCAGATACAACTCGCCAACTTGGGGGGCACCCAATAGACCGGCCTTGGGCATGGCGATCGTCATAGTGGCGATGGCCGATATGCACAGGTTGGCTGGCTGGCCAGTGGTGACGTCTAGTCCGCTGGGGGTATCCAGGGCCAGAATCGGCGCCGATCCCGCGTTGGCCCACTCGATCAGGTCGGCCTTTCGCCCTCGTGGGTCGCCCGTGAGGCTGTAACCGATAAGGGCATCGACGATGAGCTCAGCCGGTTGGGGTTCTTCAAGGATCGCGATGCCGATTCGCTCCGCAATGTCCAACTGTTTCGTCGTTACTTGTGCCAGGCGGTCTCGATCTTGGCCCACAACAATGGCAACGGAGGCCCCTCGATTGCTCAGATGGCGGGCGGCGGCGATTCCGCCACCGCCGTTGCCGCCCGACCCCGCCAACACCACCACCGACGCCGGCTCGAACCTCTCGAGTGCGAGCATCGCCAGATTCCTGCCTGCGTTCTCCATCATCTGAAGCAGCTCGATGCCGAGGTCCTCGATCATTATGCGGTCCACCTCAGCCATCTGCTGCGCGGTGAGAGCAGGTAGGCCGTCGGCTCTTATAGCGTCCGTCACCGAGTGCTACGCCCCGCCCGCCACACTGCCAACGCCCCGCCTAGCGCGGCCAATCCCAGCTTGGTGAAGTCGAAAACCGGCCGAATCGTCACGCCCTCAGGGCCGATATCGATGATGGCGACCGGCCTTCCCTCGCTGGTGCCACCGCCGCCACCGCCCCCGCCTGCTCCGAACTCGCTCATGGCATCGGGTTTGCCGCCACCGCCGCCAAAACCGAATCCGCCAGCTCGGCTGTAAGTGGAAGCCGTGATAACCACCCTGTCGCCGACGTGCTCGGGTGACCCAAAGACAGCTCCTCCGGTCGACATGTCGGTGATGTGCATGAGATTGTTCTGAATGCGGTTCCCCACTTCGCCGATCACGGCCCTAGTCGCCTCTTGGTCTTCGTTCATGAACCTCTCCTCCCCATCAGAGCGATTACCCAGGACGCAACGGTCAGAATCAACAACGCTCCCATGACCATCGATTGCATGTCGCGGATGGGGACCAAGGTCATCGCGCCATCGCTGCCTTCGATCTCGATCCGAAGCGGGCGGCCACTCGCCTTGAACAAGCCGACACCGGTGAATCCGTAGCTGGTCGCCGAGTACCCGGCAATCGGTCGATACGTAGTCCCCGGGAGCACCACCGGCTCGCCAGCTGACTCCTTGCGATATCGGTTTCGCTTCACAGCCACAACCTACCGGCCGCAGTCAAGGCTTCTCCCCCCTGGGAGGTGGGCTGCAGCCCACCCAACATCAGGATCGCAACACCAAGCCCTTGTACGAGGACTTGAATCCTGCCTCCTCCAAGAGGCGCCCAAGGGGTGTACCGGATGCGGCCATGCCATCGATCTGTTCCAGCTCGAAGCGACGTGCCCTGGCAGCCGTCAACTGGGCGAGAACCGAGGCCACCTTGCGCAGCACGCCGTCATCACTGGTGAACGTGACCAGCGTTCTGGCCCCCCGTTCCAGGAACGCCACCAGCTCTCCACCGTGAGTTATCACGAAGGCGCCGGCACTGCGCGATGGGTTTCCGACGGATTGTGGCCACGGGATGGCCGACCCGTACGGGCTGGCCGGATCTGTCGCAGCCAGAACCCTCATCTCCGGCTCCTCTTCCCTGCGCAGTTGATCGACCGCGCCCGGCAAGGCGAATTGGGCTCCCCCCAGCCCCTCAACGAAGTAGCCACGACGCACCCGTCCGGCGTCCTCCATCGCCCGCAATACCGGGTAGAGGCCGGAGAATCCGCCGGGGACCCCTGAACTCGACACGACATCACGGGTGAGCAGCCCGTGGCGCTCCAGTAGCTGCTCTGCCATCGCCTTCGCTTTCACTGTGTCGGTGATTTCGGGATCGATGAGGTCTGACACCAGATACCAACGGCCACTGCCCGAAGGAGGTGCGGAGGACGGTAGTCGCGGCCGACCCCGGCCTCGGCCCTTGCTCCGCACCTTGCCCCACAAGAACGCTCGCAACGGGGTAACCGTGTCGTTGGTCACCTCACCGGACCACACCAGATCCCACAACGCATCGAGTACAGCACCGGTATCTCCGCCTCCAGCCGCCCGATAGATGTCGCGGAAGAAGGAGGCTCCTCGGTCGGTTAGCTGAGCCCTAATCGCATCGTGCATCTCACCGACGGGCGGGTCAGTGTGCACTGGCGGGTGCAACAACGAGATGTCATCGCGCAGATATAGGGCCACCCTGCCATCCCGCGGGCCAAGAGGCCCCATCCCCACCCAGACAACCTCGCCCGAGGCGGTCAGCTGGTCGAGCATTTCGGGGGAATACGAGAGTCGGGCTGGCAGAAGGTCGACCTCCAGAGCCGAGGCCGGAAGAGATGCGCCCTGAAGGCTCCGGATGACCTCACCCAAACGCACCGAACCACTCGTCTTGGTCCCAAGCCCCTGCCACTCGGCCTGTAGTCGGGCAAAGGCGGCAGGCTCAACTGGTTCCGCCTCGTTGCGCAGAACCGCTAACGATGCTCGGCGGATTCGCCTGATGACATCGGTGTCGGCCCATTCCTGATCCGCCCCGCTTGGCCTGAAGGCGCCACGGACCACCCTTCCGGATCCCGCCAGCCGCTCCAGCACACCAGCCATAACAGCCGATGGCAGCCCCAACCCGACGGCGGCTTCTTCGGTAGTGAAGGGCGCGTGGGTCCTCGCGAATCGCCCCACCACATCGCCCAGCGGGTCATCTACTGGCTTTAGTAGGTCCGCTGCGATGCCCTTCGGCACGGCCAACCCGAGAGCGTCACGCAGCCGCGCCGCGTCTTCGGCGGCAGCCCAGCGCTGGTCGCTGCTGGCACCGGTGCGGAAAACCCTGCCTGAGTTCTCCAACGACGCCAACCAGTTCTCCACCTCATCGGGCTCGGTGACCCTTGCCTCGATATCTGCCGGCGACAGCGGGCCCAAATGACGCAACAAATCGTGCAGGCCATCGGCGTTTCTTGCCTGACGCTCGCGAGTCAGGCGTTGCAGCTCGAGCTCGACTCTGGCGATCGAGTCAGCATCCAACAGGCTGCGCAGCTCCGGTTCGCCTAGCAGTTCTTGCAGCAGGTCGCGATCGAGGGTAAGTGCGGTGGCGCGACGTTCGGCGATCGGCGAGTCGTACTCATACATGTAGGTGGCGATGAAGTCGAACAGCAGGGAAGAAGCGAACGGGCTCGGCCTCTCTGTGGCCACCTCCGTCACGGAGATGTTGCGCGACCGAATCGAAGACAGCAGCTCCCCCAACGCCGGGAGGTCGAAATGATCCTGCAGCACTTCGCGATAGGTCTCCAACAGAATGGGGAACGACCCATAGTTTCGGGCAACCTTCAAAAGGTCTTGTGACCGTCGTCGCTGGAGCCACAGAGGGGTCCTACGGTCTGGCCGGCGCCTCGGCAGCAACAACGCCCGAGCCGCTGCCTCTCGGAAGCGCGATGCGAACAGGGCACTCTCGGTGGATTCCGCCACGACCAGATCTTCCACTTCTTCTGGGTCAAGGATCAGGGCACTCGGATCCGGCGGAGACTCGGCATCGGGGAAACGGAACACGATGCCGTCGTCGCTCCATACTCCGTCAGCTTCTATGCCGAAACGCTCTCGCATTCGTCGCGACGCCGCCAGCGCCCAAGGTGCGTGCACTCGCGCCCCGAAGGGAGACAGCAGCACCATGCGCCAATCGCCGATCTCGTCGCGGAACTGCTGAATGACGAGCGTCTTGTCGGTTGGAACGATCCCGGTGGCTTCCTTCTCGTCATCCAGGTAGACGGCAAGGTTGCGAGCCGCCAAGGGATCGAGCCGGTACTCCTCGACCAACGTCTTCGTTGCCTCGCCGATCGCCAACGGAGCCAGCTCCCGCAGGAACTCGCCGATGGCCCGACCCAGCTCAACAGGACGGCCCAGCCCGTCGCCCCGCCAGAACGGAAGCCGCGGTGTGGTCCCCGCCGCCGCAGGCGCCACCACTACCCGATCGGCGTCGATCTCGACCATCTGCCAGGCGGAGGATCCCAACAAGAAGACGTCGCCGGGGCGAGATTCATACACCATCTCCTCGTCCAACTCACCCACCTTGCCACCGTCTGGCAGCATCACCCGATACAGGCCCCGGTCGGGAATGGTCCCCGCATTGGTAACGGCCAAGATCTGCGCACCCGGCCGAGCCTCGATACGGCCCTTGACTCGATCCCAGGTGATACGGGGACGCAGCTCGGCGAATTCATCCGATGGGTAACGGCCGGCCAACATGTCGAGCACCGATTCGAACGATGCTCTACCCAATTCTGAGTAGGGACCGGCTCGTCGCACCATGTCGTAGAGGGCGTCGACATCCCACGGCTCGACCGACGCCGCGGCCACGATCTGCTGCGCCAAGACATCGAGTGGGTTGCGCGGGATCGACGTCGACTCGATTTGCCCCTTCAACATGCGATCGACCACAACGGCAGCCTCCAACAGGTCTCCCCGATGTTTGGGAAAGATCTTGGCCATCGAAGGGGCACCAACCTGGTGTCCCGCTCTTCCGGCGCGCTGCAACCCGCTGGCGACCGAAGGGGGAGATTCGACCATCAGGACCAGGTCGACCGCTGCCATGTCGATACCTAGTTCCAAGGTGGCGGTGGCCACCACGGCCTTCAACTCGCCACGCTTGAGCCGGTCCTCTATCTCGAGCCGCTGCTCTCTCGACACAGATCCGTGATGAGCCTGCACCAGCTCTTCTTCGGCCAGCTCGTTCACCTGGCGGGCGATGCGTTCAGCCAGTGCTCTGCTGTTGGCGAAGATGATGGTCGAGTTGTGGGCTCGTATCAGCTCGAGCATCCGGGCGTACATGGTGGGCCACATCGACCGCTTGGGGGGGAGCGCCGCTGCGCCACCTGGGACAAGCTCGGTCTCTGCCTGTGGCTGGGTCATGTCCTCAACCGGAACCACCACCTCGAGGTCCAATGTCTTGCGGGGAGGGGCGTCGACCACCGCGACGCGGCGAAGCGTCCATTCCTTGTTGCCTGAAACGGTGCCGCCACCCAAGAACTTGGCGATGTCAGCCAGCGGCCGTTGGGTGGCGGACAGACCGATCCGTTGCGGCGAGCTGGCTATCTCCTCCAACCGCTCCAGCGACAGGGCAAGGTGCGAGCCGCGTTTGGTGCCGGCAACAGCGTGGATCTCGTCAACGATCAACCACCGCACCGATGCCAGCGTCTCACGAATCCGCGAGGTCAACATCAGATAGAGCGACTCAGGAGTCGTGATCAGAACGTCGGGAGGGTGGCGGTGCAGCTTGCGTCTGTCCTGCGCGGAGGTATCACCAGTGCGCATGGCGGTGACCACTTCGGGAAGCTGATCGAGGCCCATCCGCCCGGCGGCATTAGAGATTCCAGCCAAAGGAGCCCGCAAGTTCCGCTCGATGTCATAGGCCAGGGCCTTCATCGGCGACACGTATAGAACCCGTGTGCGCTCGGCATCCGCCGGCAGAGGTTCAGAGAACAGCCTGTCGAGGCACCACAGAAACGCCGCCAGCGTCTTGCCGGATCCGGTGGGGGCATGGATCAGGGTGTGCGAACCCTCGGCGATCGCCTCCCACCCGGCGGTTTGGGCATCAGTAGGCGCCTCGAAACTTGCCTCGAACCATGCCCGAGTGGGTTGAGAGAAGAGATCCAGCGCCGCCACGAGCGGAAGAATAGAGGCCCACAGTTATCACGTCGGCCAGCCCCACCCTCCCTCTGGTCCCCGCCCTGGAGGGAGGGGGGATTCAACTACCATCCCGCATCGCGGGCGCTTAGCTCAGCCTGGTTAGAGCGCTTCCCTTACAAGGAAGAGGTCGTTGGTTCGAATCCATCAGTGCCCACCCTGAAAGCAGTCATCCGACACCCAGCGTGGGCGCTCGCTAGCGTTCACAACGGTTTCGAGAGGAGAAACAGCATGCGGAAACGCTCCTTTTTGATATTGACTGCATTTGCCCTTGTCTTTGCAATGCTCCCCGGCTCGGCGATCGCCAAGGAGGGCGGAGTCAAGGCCAACCCGGACAAGGCCAACGGCTACTACCTATCCCTGGGCACATCGCTGGCGGCGGGAACGCTGGCCGACGGAATGGGTGGCGACATCCCGTTCAGCCCTTCTAGCTACACCGACTTCTTGGCAGACCGGGTAGCCCAGAAGGACTTCAAGGCAAAGAAGCACGTGAAGCTCGGCTGCCCCGGAGAAACAACCATGTCGATGATGACCGGCTTCGATCCGGATGGCTCGCCAT
>JAOTWH010000127.1 GCA_029863035.1 Acidimicrobiia bacterium
CAACCGGTCATCGAAGGGTTGGCTGCCGGGGTACCACAGGTTCGCTATCGGAATGGTGCCCACCACCGCCTCGAGACCGCCGATGTGGTCGGCGTGTCGATGCGAGATGGCCAACAGATCGATGCGGCGAATCCCCCGCCCCCTGAGCACGGCGGCAAGGCGTTGGGGGTCGGGACCGCCATCGACCAAGATCACTTCGCCGTTCGAACCCAACAAGAGCGTGGAGTCGCCCTGGCCCACATCGAGGAACACCGCGGTAGGCGAAGCGGGAACGCTTCGAGAGGGAACCACAGCGACAGCGAGGACGACCGCGGCCGCCACCGACACCGCAGGCCGCAGCGACGCTCGTGACCACGCCAGGCCGCCGGCAGCGACAAGGGCCATCCATCCCAAACCGAGCTGTGGCCAGTCGGACGCGATGCGAGCCACCCACAGCACGATGCGCGCCATACCTACGCCGAGGGCCGTCAGCGGCTGCCAGCCAGCCAGCGTCCCAACTCCGCCGGCAGCGGTGGCAGCCGCGACCAGCGGTGCCGCCATGAGATTCGCCAGCGGAGCGAACAATGGGATCGACCCGAATTGCCATAGCAACAGCGGAGCCACAGCCACTTGAGCGGAAACGGTGGCACCCAGCGCCGACCAGGCCCACCGAGGATTGCGATCACCGAACAGACCGGCTCCCGCCAACACGCCGGCGGTGGCTGCCACACTCAGCTGAAAGCCGAGCTGAGACACCAGATGACCCGAGAAGGCAACAAGAACCGCCACCGCTCCCCCCAGTGCAGCCCAAGCGTCGAACGGCAAGCCAATGAGGCGGCCGCTCAGCATCAGTCCAGCCATGGTTGCCGCCCGTACCACCGACGGCTCCCACCTGGTGGCGACCACGAAGATGGCAAGCCCCGCCAGCCCCACCACCGCCCTGCGTCGCGGACCCCATGCCAGCGGCCCCAAAGCGATCCACCATGCGCCCAAGAACAGGGCAACGTTGCTTCCCGACACCGCAACGAAGTGAGCCAAACCCGAGCGGCGCAGCGCTTCCATGTCTTGTTGCGGCACGGCGTCGGTATCGCCGATGAGGAATCCGCCGAGCAACGCGGCCTCCGGCCTGGCGCCGAAGCGCCCAAGCTGGGACTGGACTCGACTGCGTAACAGATTGCCGACCACGAACGTTGGATCGGACGCCGAGCTCAGCTTGATGACGTCGGCGCCAAGCACAACGCCCGCCTGGGCGAACGAACGCACCCGATGGAGGTCGGCGACCATACGGCCCTGCACTAGAACCCGATCTCCGGCGACCACCTCGACGCCATCATCAAGCGACGCAGAGAGCGACGGCCCCTGCCAAACATGCCAATCTCCGCCTTGTCGCAGATGAGACGGAGTGAATGTGAATCGGATCTCGTCTCCCCAGCGACGAGGATCGGTTGCCGCCCGGCCCGCCAACTCCACCCTTCCCTGTGGAAGCTGTGTCGTCGCCAACCCCGCCTCTCTCTGCAAGGACGCCCAACCAGAGGCCATCCCGACCAGAACCAACACGAGCATCCATGCGCTTCGCATCCTCAGAGCTGCCGCCACCCCCAACGCCAGCGCGGCCGCGGCGCCGGCCATACCGAGGCCACGGCTGGCTGCCGCCCCGAGCCATACGAACCCTCCCGCGGCAACCAGCGCCATTCCCAACCCGTCCGGCAGACGGATTCGGCTCAGGGCACTGCCAGTTGATCTCGCAGGTCGGCCAACTTCGCCTCCCCGATCCCCGACACGTCGAGCAGGTCCTCGATGATCGAGAACGGACCCCATTGCTCGCGATGGGCAACGATGCGAGCCGCCAGAACCGGACCAACCCCTGGTAACGCCTCCAGATCCTGGGCAGAGGAGGAGTTGAGCCGGAGCTTGCCGGACGAGCCAGGATCGGCGGCCACCGCCTCCCCCTGGGAAGGGACAACTACCTGCTGCCCGTCGACCAGACCGGCAGCAAGGTTGATACCTTCCAGATCCGCGAAGGGCTCCGCTCCCCCGGCGGCCGCAACGGCGTCGGCTACCCGAGCATTAGCCACTACTTCGACCAGCCCGGGCGCTCGCACCGCGCCGGAGATGTGGACCGTGATAGGACCGGAGGGTGTTGTCGACGCCGCCGGAGCAACCACTATGGGAGGAGCTTGAGGAGCTCGCGAGGCGTACCAGGCCCCGCCCATGGCTGCGGCGGCGAGGACGGTGATGGTGATGGCGCGCTGCATATCTTCGTGATGGCGCCGACGTTTTGTTTACCAGTCCACCGCAATGGTGGGAAGGGGTCTAGAAGATAAGAATGATGGCCGGCAAGAGGTTGAAGCCGGCATGGATTACCATCGATGCCCCCAACCGGCCGGTGCGAACCGCCGCTAGCCCAAGCACCGCGCCGACGACGAAGAGGGCAGGAAGTATGGGAACCGTTTCGGACCCGGTGTAGTGGAACATTGCGAAGACAGCGGCCGATATCCCAATCCCCCACCACGCTCCGAGCTTGCGCTCCACGGCTCTGAGCAACAAACCCCGAAAGACCAGCTCTTCCACCACGGGTACCAGCAGGACGGTGCTGAGGAAGGCCGCCACCGCAGCAGCTCCGGTCGCCTCGTCCGTCAGCCTGGCTATCTCCTGGGGCGCCTCATCAATGTCCGTCAGCCACACCACGATCCAACTGAGTGCAACCTGCATCGCCACACCGCTTACCAGCCACACCCAGTCGCGGCGCACGAAGCGAATACCGAAGTCTGCCACCAGATCCCCGGTCCCCTTGCGTCGGCTGATGAGCCAGACCGCACCCAGCGTGGCCAACTCTTGTGCCGGAAGCACCACCAAGAAGATCTCCGAGTTGGTCGGATCTGCGCCGAGAAAGCCGAGTGCTACCGCGGCAGCTACGACGCCTGCCAGCAATGCCAAGACCGCGTCGAGCACGGTCCAGCGGGTGGTTTCCAACGTCATCGAGGCCCCGGGCGTTGCAGGATCTGGTCGGTTATGAGGTCGGCCTCTATCTCGAACGAGATGTTGTCATGGGCCTTACGTGAGTTGCGAAATCGAATCAGCCCACTGATCGCCTCCCGGACGTAACGCGTTCCGAATCTCAACCTTCCCAGCCTGCGCCACTGGGCGATATGGACCAATTCGTGTACCACAAGCGAAGTGGATCGCTCCGGGTGGGCCAACCGATGGGCCCGGATGTAGATCTTGGAGGAAGTCGCCATCCCTTGGACCCACGGCCTCCACAGAATCCGCAGCCACCAGGGAACCGGGCGGACTAACACGCGGTCGGAGTCGACATTGGGGAGGGCGTCGCCTATCGCTGCAAGACTCACGCCGCCGCGCGACAAGAAGTCGCTTGCCGTGGTTGTCACACCACCACGTTGACCAGCTTCGGAGGACGAGCGATGACCTTCTTGGGTTCGTTTCCGTTGAGGTACCCCTGGATCTTCTCCGAGCCAAGTGCCAATGCCACCGCCTCATCCTCGCCGATGTCAGCGGCTACCTCGAATCGGTCCCGCACCTTGCCGTTGACCTGAACCACCATCGTCACCTGGTCATCGACAACAAGAGCCGGGTCGTATTCGGGCCATGGCTGTTCTGCCAGCATGCCGTCGCGTCCGGTGAGGCTCCACAGCTCGTGGGAAAGGTGAGGAGCCATCGGTGCCAGCAGCAGAAGGAAAGAAGTCACTGCGTGGTCCCAGGTGGCTGTCCGAACACCGTCGCCACCACCCCGATACTCAACCAGCGCGTTCGACAGCTCCATCAGCGAAGAGACGCAGGTGTTGAAATGGAACCGCTCTATGTCGTCGGTGACCTTGCGAATGGTCTTGTGAACGGCTTGTGCCATTTCACGATCGCTATCTGTCTCGTCGCGATCGGCCGATTGCAGTGGGTCGGTCACCGCCCGCCACGCCCGGCTGAGAAAACGAGCTGTTCCCTCGACTCCCCCTTCATTCCAACCCACATCGTCCGTTGGCGGCCCAATGAACAGGTGATAGAGGCGCAGCGCATCGGCCCCGTGACTCTCGAATAGATCGACCGGGTCGACCACGTTGCCCTGTGACTTGGACATCTTGGAACCGTCGAGAGTGATCATCCCCTGGGTGAACATCCGTGCGAATGGTTCCTCGACTGCCAGCTTGCCCTGGTCGTGAAGGACCTTGGTAAGTAATCGGGCGTAGAGCAGATGGAGGATCGCATGTTCCACCCCTCCGATGTACTGATCCAGCGGCATCCAGTAGTCGGCTCGGGCTCGGTCGAACGGCTCGGACTCATTGTTGGGGTCTGCGTAGCGCAGGAAGTACCACGACGAGTCAACGAACGTGTCCATGGTGTCGGTGTCTCGCCTGGCCGCCCTGCCGCATGACGGGCAGGTGGTCTCAACGAACTCGGGTACCGAGGCAAGGGGCGATTGGCCCTGGGGCCGATAGTCCTCGATATCGGGCAGCACCACGGGCAAATCGGATTGCGGGACCGCAACGATGCCGCAGTTATCGCAGTACACGATGGGTATCGGAGCGCCCCAATAGCGCTGGCGGCTGATGAGCCAGTCGCGCAGGCGGAACTGAACGGCTCCCTTACCGATGCCCTCCGACTCGAGCCACGCGATGGTCTTGGCGATGGCGGGCTGCTTGTCGAGTCCGTCGAGCCACTCGCTATTGATCGCGGGGCCATCCCCGATGTACGCCTGGCCGTCGAAGTCGTCGGGCGGCTGCACGGTTCGGATGATGTCCAGACCGTGCTCTGTGGCGAAGTCCCAGTCCCTTTGGTCCTGGCCGGGTACCGCCATGATGGCCCCGGTCCCGTAACTGAGCAGGACGTAGTCGGCGATGTAGATGGGAACCTCGGCCCCGTTGGCGGGGTTGATGGCGTGGGCGCCAATGAACAACCCCTTCTTGTCGACCTCGGTCGAGAGCCGCTCGATCTCGGTCTCCTTGGTGACCTCGGCCACGAATTCTCTGGTCGCCTCCTCGTACTGCGTCCCTGCGGTGAGCTGAGCCACCAGCGGATGTTCGGGGGCCAGCACCACGAACGTCATGCCAAAGATCGTGTCGGGTCGGGTGGTGTAAACGGTGAACGAGGCATCGGCACCGGCCACCTGGATCTCGAACTCGGCGCCTTCGGATCGGCCGATCCAGTTGTGTTGCATCAGCTTCACGCGCTCGGGCCAATTCTCTAGCTGGTCGATGTCGTCCAATAGCCGCTGGGCGTAGTCGGTGATCTTGAAGAACCACTGTTCCAGGTCGCGCTTCACAACGGGTGTGTCGCAGCGATCGCACAGCCCATCGATGACCTGCTCGTTGGCCAGAACGGTCTGGTCCTTAGGGCACCAGTTGACGGGCGCCTCCGCCCGGTAGGCAAGACCATTTTCGAACAGCATCAGGAACAGCCACTGCGTCCAGCGGTAGTACTCGGGGGTATGAGCGGCCACCTCCCGATCCCAGTCGTACATCGATCCCAGTCGAATGATCTGGGCCTTCATGGTGGCGATGGAGCCTTCCACGGAGTCCCACGGATGGATGCTGGAGTCGATGGCAGCGTTCTCGGCCGGCAGCCCGAACGAATCCCATCCGAACGGTGAGAGGACGTTGAAGCCCCTCATCTTCTTGTAGCGGGTGAGGAGATCGCCGTACGTGTAGTTCCTCACATGGCCCTGGTGTAGCGCCCCCGAGGGATAGGGGTACATGCACACGTTGTAGAACTTGGGGAGCGAGGAGTCCTCGCTGACATTGAACGTGCGCTCGTCGGCCCAGCGATGCTGCCACTTCTTCTCGATAGCCCCAAAGTCGTAAGCCGCCATAGCGGGCAGGGTAAAGGGGTGGGCCCGTTCCTCGTTTCTCGTTCCTCGTTTCTCGTTCTTTCCCTCTCCCGCCCGAAGGGCGGGGGTATTTGGTCGGGCTCGGTCGAGTTCTGCTCGCCCTCGACTGTCGCCCTCTTTCGTGCCGCCTTCGGCGGCGCTCCGGTTGTAGGTGGCCGAGGCCGAAGGCCGAGGTCGGAGGGGGAGCTGATTCTTCCCTCTCCCGCCCGAAGGGTGGGGGAGGTGGCCGAGGCCGAAGGCCGAGGTCGGAGGGGGAGCTGATGTGCAGCACCTCCACCCGCGCCGCAAGTCCCCGCTGTCCGCTCCCCCATCCCCCTCGCTCCGCTCGGGGTACTTCCCCCGCAAGCGGGAGGGGAATCCGAGAACACCAACGACGGAGGCAACGCGGAAAAGGGGTTGGAGATGGGCCGCTGCGGCGCAGCGGCCCATGCGAAACGTCGACTTATCGCGGCAGCTGGGATCGCATTCGGCCGCGGGCCGCGAGGCGCGAGACCGAGTGCCGAATGCGGCCCAAGAACAGTGGAGCTGAGGGGATTTTCCCTTTCTCCTGCTCTTCGCCTGACGGCTCATCGCTGGTTCAATGCCGCGAGCTCCACAGCCGATGGGGTTGGGGCCCCATCGGCGAAAAGAGTTGGCCACGGCCCCGCAGTGTCTGCTCCCCCATCCGCTTCGCGGTCGTTGCGGGGACCATGGGAAGGCGATCGACCACCCGCTGTCGCTCC
>JAOTWH010000128.1 GCA_029863035.1 Acidimicrobiia bacterium
CTGCACATCAGCTCCCCCTCCGACCTCGGCCTACGGCCTCGGCCACCTCCCCCACCCTTCGGGCGGTGGAGGAAAAGGGTCCACCCTCCCCCCAACCCCCTCCCTGGAGGGATGAGGAGCTACTACTTGACCACGAAGGCGATCTTGCAGGTGGCGTGGTACTGCGTCACCTTGCCGTCGTTGACCTTGGCCGTCTGTGCGGTCACCTCGACACCCGTGATGCCCGATACCGACTCCGACGCCTTGGCTACCGCCTGCTTCACAGCATCCTCGAAGTCCTTGTCCGACACGCCGATTATCTCCAGCACCTTGATGGCGCCCTTATCGATGTAGTCGCCCATTCGTCTCTCCTTTTCGTGAGCTTCTGCTAGAAGCTAGAAACTAGTAGCTGGCTTTACCCTGATGTCATGGATCTATACGAAGCCCTCTACACCACCCGCGCCATGCGACGAGTCAAGCCCGATCCTGTTCCCGACGAAGTGGTGCAGAGCATGCTCGACGCTGCTATCCGTGCCCCGTCTGGTAGCAACGCCCAGCAATGGCGCATGGTGGCGGTTACCGACCCGGATACCAGGGCCGCCCTGGGAGAGCTCTATGCAGATGCCTACCGCCAGCTGCACGAGACCATCTACGACGGTTGGCGAGAGCGGACCGCTCAATCGGGAGACGATCAGGCCAGACGTGTCATTAGCTCGTCTGATTGGTTGGGCGAGAACTTCGGCCAAGTTCCCTTGGTGGTGCTGTTCTTCGACCGCAACGACCCGACCGGCGGCTCTATATACCCCGCCGTGTGGAGTCTGCAGTTGGCAGCACGGGGTCACGGGATTGGGACCACGCTCACCACCATCCTCGGGCGCTTCAAACAAAGCGAGGTGTTCGAGCTCTTAGGCGTTCCGGCCGACAAGGGTTGGGCTCTGAAGGCAGCCATCCCATGCGGGTTCCCAATGGGCAGGTGGGGTATTGCCAAGCGCAAGGCGGTGAACGAGGTCGCCTACCTCGATCGTTGGGAGGGAGATCTGCCGTGGACCATCGATGAGCCCTTGTGGGGAGGCACCAGCTGAGCGAAAAAGATGGAACCCGAGAGGGCCCCGATGCGTCTTCTAGATGGATGCAACGGGAGGCCACGATCGAGGAGGCGGTCGCCATCCAACGGGTGGTGCCAATTCATTTCGAGGACTTCTATCGCAGCGCGTACGGCGAGGTAGCCCGAGCGCTGATCCTGACCCTGGGCGATCGATCGCTCGGGATCGAGGCGACAGATGAAGCCATGGCGCGGGCGTACCGCGACTGGCGCTCGGTGGCCCGATACGGCAATCCGCAAGGTTGGGTCTATCGAGTTGGACTCAACTGGGGCCGCTCCTTCATGAGGAAGAAGCGGCGCGAATTGCTTGGTGTTTATCGAGACCAAGCGGTCGAATCGGTGTCCGGTATCGATCCGGCCTTGGACAAGGCGTTGGCCGAGCTCGACACCAAGCATCGATCGGTGGTGGTGATGCGCTACTACCTCGATTGGTCAAATGAAGAGATCGCAAAGGCGCTGCGGGTGCCGCAAGGCACCGTCAAGAGCAGGCTCCATAGAGCGCTCGAGCAGCTAGGCAGCCAAGTGAAGGGGCTCGAATGAAAGACGAACTACGCCATCACCTCTCCTCCAAAGCGGAGGCCATG
The DNA here is from genome assembly GCA_029863035.1 of Acidimicrobiia bacterium. The sequence continues at coordinate 1,666 of JAOTWH010000128.1, forward strand.
CAGGTCGAGGTTCCTCACGAGCCCAAGAAAGGGTCCCGCAGGCAAGCTCCGCTGGCGGCTGCAGCCGCCGCCATGGCGATGGTTCTGGCCGTCGGCGTCACCGTTCCCCTGGTGTCGGGCGGCGACGACGAGACCGATGGGATCGAAATCCCGGCCCGTAACGACGACCTCTCGGCCTCTACCGAAACGCAGACCGCCGCAGCGACCCGGCCGGGTGGTACTGCCTCATCGGTTGCGCCCGAATTGGTCGCGGCCGGCGATGGTCCAACTCTCACCTGGCAACAGGGCACATTCCCTGACGATGGGTTCTTCTACGGGGCGACGGCTTTCGAAGGCGGCTTCCTTGCTTGGGGAGCCGAGAACAGGCCTCAGGAGGAGGCTGAGTTCGTTTCGACTTTCGCTCTTTGGTTCAGCAGTGACGGGTTCACTTGGGAGCGGGTCGACTCAAGCGGCTTGGGAGTTGGCCAGAACGAGTGGGTGAACCAGGTGATAAGCGTTGACGGTGGTCTTGTGGCGGTGGGTGCCGCATTCGACCCGCCGCGAGAGGCTCGTCCGGAGAGCTCTTTCGCCCCACCCCAGAATGAGCGCACCGTTGTTTGGTCATCCACCGATGGGCGTACCTGGGTGCGAACCGAATTAGACCAAGACCTTCCAACCTCCGACACCCCGGGCGAGCTGTGGTACGGCGGTCAAGCGCTCGTGGCCAGCTCGGGGGGCCGGGTGGTCATGGTGCAGAGCCACATGCTCGAGTTCGACCCATCCTCGATCGTCGAGCAGAAGCTGTCCGACCTGGGGATAGTCGATTTCAACGGACTCGGTATGGACGACGATGGGGTCGAGGTGTTCGGCGGACAAGAGGCCGAAGAGCTCATCGCTCAGTTCAGTTACGAAGAGTTGGGCGTCGATCCCGCTCTGTTCCGAGACGGGCCGCAGCGAACCGAGACAATCACAACCTCCTTCGTTTCTACTGATGGTGGCTCCAGTTGGACTCGAAGTGACACGTCGGGCTTCGATGATCTTGGCTACCTCAACGGAATGGTGGGGACCAACAACGGCTTCCTTGCGGTTGGCGACACCCAGTACGACCAGCAGGGCGGGGGAGGTCCGGCAACTTGGACCTCTACCGATGGTGTCAACTGGACCAAGGTCGCCAACGTCGACACCTATGTATACAACCTGTCGGCGTTCGGTGACCTGATCGTGGCGCCGGGAGAGAAGTTGGTGCTGTCGCGCGATGGTGGAAGCACATGGAACACCCTGACGGGTCCTGCCTTCGATGACGTCGATGATCTGCACTTCAGCCTGGACCAGGCAGCGGTCGGTGCCTTTGGCATCGTGGCATCGGGCTCGGCGTGGAGCGAAGGCCCACCACCTCCCGATCTGGTGTTGGAGAAGGACGGCCTGATCTATCGGGAGTCGTACGACCAGGATTACCAGCAGACCGTCACCGTCACCGATGCGGCCACCGGCGAGGTGCGCCTCGAGGTCGACAACTACTACTCGCCGGAGTGGATCGTGGAGAATGACGACTCGTTTACGGTTCTCAATCCCGATACCGGTGAAGAAGTCATAACCATCGGGTACATGCAGATGGAGCTGGGCTTCGGCGGAATCGGCAATGTTGTCACCGTCGAGGTCGACGGTCTTGTCTATACCGAGGACTGGGAGCAGGACCGTATCACGGTCACCAATGCCGAGACCGGGGAAGTGGTGGTCGACATCCTGAGTGCTCGCCAGCCTGCCCACATGAGACAGGATGACGAGGGCTTCACTCTGCTCGATCCTGAAACAGGCGAGGACCTCATGTCGATCACCTATCAGGAGATGGAGACGGCCTACCGATCTCAGTATGTCGAACAAGAGGTCTTGTACGAACAGCCGGTGATGGCCGTGTGGTACTCCCAAGACGGAACCGCATGGAGCCGCCAAGACATGAGGGATGCCTTCGGCGATTCGGGCTACATGTCGGGCCTGGTGTCCGGGACCGATCGTGTGGTGGTGGTGTTCATGCCCGAACCTGACTTCTACCCGGAGAGCGAGGACGAGGCGCTCGCGTACACGCCACCGCCATCGCAGGTGTGGGTGGGGACTCTGGGCGGCTGAGCTCAAATCCTCTTCTCGCACCGGCGGTAGCATCGCGGAGGTAGGAGAGGAGTGAGATGTCAGACAAACTTCCCGGCACGTACCGAGCCTTCATAGCGAGGTTCCCCAAGCTGGGTGAGGCTCATGAGCAGGTGGCCGATGCCGTTTCTGAGATCGGGCCACTCGATACCAAGAGCCGCGAACTGATCAAGGTTGGCATCTCGCTCGGGGCAGGTCTGGAGTCGGCTACCAAGTCGCATGTGCGGCGAGCCCTGGAGGCCGGGGCGACGGTCGAGGAGCTGGAGCAGGCGATCATGTTGGGCATGAACACGGTCGGTTTCCCGGCCACTGTGGCCGCCTGGTCGTGGATGAACGAGCAGGTCGAGCGCAATCGGCGCGAGGCACAATGACCTACCAGGTGCTTCTGTTCGGGGCCGAGGCAATGGCAGCAGGAACCAAGACCGTCGACATAGCCAATGACGATCCCGCTGTGACCACCGCTGATCTCAAGACCTTGCTGATCGAGGCCGTTCCCGCCATTGCCGGCACAGTCCCCACCTGTCGCGTCGCCGTCAACCAAACATTCGTGGCCGACGACCACAAGATCGTTGCAACGGACGAGATAGCGCTCATAGGGATGGTGTCAGGCGGATGAGCGTCGATGTCACCATCGTGCAAGGCCCGCTTGGGCCCGACACCCGAAGTACCGGCGAACTGGGGTCGGGGGCAGTGCTGACCTTCGAGGGAGTGGTGCGCCCCACCGAAGGCAGCGCTCCCATCTCGGCGCTCGATTACGACGCTTATCTCCCGATGGCCGAGACCATGTTGGCGGAGCTGGCGCAGGACATGGTCGAGCGCCATGAGCTCATGGCGATAGAAGTGGAACACTCGGTGGGTCGGGTCGGCGCTGGAGAGACCTCGTTTCGACTCCGGGTGGTGTCGGAGCACCGAGCAGAAGGATTGGCCGCGGCGGATGAGTTCATCACCAAGATGAAGCAGGACGTGCCATTGTTCAAGGTTCCGGTCGAGCTACCAGCCCAAGTCGAGAGCTGATGAGACCCCTCGAAGAACCGGCCGCCGCCCTGGCTCGCTTGCTGGACCTGCTCAAACCGGTCTCTACCGAGCATGTGGACATGGCCGACGCCTTCGGCAGGGTTCTGGGTCACGAAGTGGTGGCAGACCGCCCCAGTCCGTCCGTCGATGTCACTGCCATGGATGGGTTCGCGGTTCGGCTAGCCGACCTGCCTGGAGTTCTTCCTGTGGCAGGAGAAGTGGCCATCGGGCAACAGCCACCAGAGTTGCCTGCTGGTGCAACGGTGCGGATCTTCACCGGCGGCGCGGTACCGGCCGATGCCGAGGCAGTTATCAAGCGCGAAGATGTTGTCGAGAACGGCGACTCGATCGAGGTGCCGGCTGGTTTGGCGGTGGAGCCAGGTCAGCACATCCGCCGCGCCGGTGAGAACCTCCAGGAAGGTGAGTTGGTACTGGAGGGTGGGGTGGCGGTCGACTCCGCGGTCGCCGCCGCACTTTCCACCTTCGGTTTCACCCGCCCATTCGTGCACCATCGGGTTGGCGTTGGCATCATCGTCACCGGTGACGAGGTCTTGCCTCCCGACTCGGTCCCCACCCCATGGCAACTGCGCGACTCCAATGGGGCATCGCTGGCTGCGCTGGTGGCCTCGGTCCCCTGGGCCGAGGTGATCACCACGGTGCGCCAGGTCGACAAGCCAGACCTGCTCTATGACGAGTTGGAGGAGGCTCTTGATCGGTGCCATGTTGTGCTCATCACCGGCGGGGTCTCGATGGGGGACTACGACTTCGTTCCAGACGTGGTTGCCAGGGCGGGGGCGGACATCGTCTTTCACGGGCTGTCGCAGAGACCAGGCAAGCCCATGTTGGGGGCGGTGGGTCCCGAGGGTCAGGCCATTCTGGGCCTGCCGGGCAATCCGGTATCTGTGATGGCTACTGCCCGTCGCCTTGGCGTGCCGGTGTTGCGGAAGTTGGCCGGGTTCTCTCGCCCCGACCCGCCGCCGCCCGAGGCGCGGCTGGCAGATCCCGATGACCAGAACATCGATCTGTGGTGGAATCGTTTGGTGCGGATGGTCGAGCCAGGCGTCGCCGAGTTGGTTCCCACCAGAGGTTCCGGCGATCTTGTATCGGCCGCCCGTTCAGACGGATTCGTGGTCATCCCTCCCGGCCGCCATGGCCCCGGTCCGTGGCCCTACTACGGCTGGGGCATCCGTTGAGCGGCGGTCTCAGCCACATGGACGAGACCGGTGCGGCTCATATGGTCGATGTCGGTGCTAAGGAGGTGACGGAGCGTCAAGCGGTCGCCACAGGCAAAGTGCGGGCATCGGATGATTTGTTGGACGCGGTGGAGGCCGACTCTCTCGACAAGGGCAACTTGTTGGACACCGCTCGGCTTGCCGGCATCCAAGCGGCCAAGCGCACCGCCGAGCTGATCCCGTTGTGCCATCCGCTGCCGCTCGACCACGTCGATGTTGAGGCATGGGTCGAGCGGCCGTTCGTCATGGTGAAGGCAACTGTGCGGGCCACCGCTCGCACCGGGGTGGAGATGGAGGCTTTAACGGCAGTGTCGGTTGCCGCGCTCACCGTCTACGACATGGGCAAGGCGGTCGACAAGGGGATGGTGGTGGAAGAGGTGCGTCTGCTCCACAAGAGCGGTGGGCGCAGCGGCGAGTGGAATGCTCCCCGGTGACCGAGCCGATCACCTTCGCCGTCCTCACCGTTTCCGACAGGCGTTTCCAAGGTGCAGCCG
>JAOTWH010000129.1 GCA_029863035.1 Acidimicrobiia bacterium
TCGAGGCAGGCACCTACCGGGGCACGATCGTGGCGCTCCATCCAGCCACCCTCGAGATCACCGAAGGCAACGGCACCACCGTCCACGCCCCGTACAGCGCCGTGCTCGCCGCCGGACCCCGCCTCACAGAGCGCGGTACCATCGACTAGTCGGCCGCGGCCTCAGGCTCAAAGCCCATTCCCTCCAAGGGGTGGAGCCCTCCCTGCAGCGGCGCAAGAAATCTCGCGACCAAAGCCCGTCTGCGGCGTCTAATCGGTGAGGGTCAAGGACAAGGAGCACAAACAGAAATGAATGCCGACCAGGGGGACGTCTTCAACGAGCCGCCGGCTCGCCGCACGCCTGGCAGCGAGGAGTTGGTCTACCGGTTCCGCTGGAGCGTCACCCAAATCGTTGCCATCTTCGTTGGCATATTGCTGACTGCCATCGGCGGCATCGCGCTGGCACGGGCCGGCTCAATAGGCATCAGCGATCCTTTCACGCCCGAGGTGATCGTCGGCACCTGGCACCGCACGCCGTTCATGGGTGCCCTCGAATTAGTCTTGGGTCTCACCCTGCTGGCCGCCGCGGCACAGAAGGAGAGCCCCCACAGCCTCTATAAATTCGGAGGGGCCATCGGCCTTGCGTTCGGCATCGTGCTCATCGCCGCGCCGGCCGCCTTCGACTCCGCCCTGGGCGCCAGCCGTGACACCGGATGGCTGTACTCGTTCCTCGGGCTGGTGTTCCTCGGGCTCGGATTCGGCGCTCCGATCGTTTTCGAGAGAGATGTCGTGAGGCCAATCGACGGCGGCGAACCCTCAACTCGCGCTGATCTCACGTAGCGCTGATCTCAGGTAGACGGCCTGGCGCCAGACGAATGCTCCTCAAATGGCATCCAGTGACCCTGCGTATGCTCGGGCCGAGGAGGTGCTCGAATGGCAGGGGTGACAGGGATCGGTGGAGTCTTCTTCAAGACCGAGAATCCGGAGGTGTTGCGCGATTGGTACGTTGAACATCTTGGGCTTCCGGTGGACGAAGAGGGGTACGTGGTGCTCTGGTGGGGAGGCAAGGTCGAAGGGTCAACCGTCTGGGGTCCGTTCCCTGATGACACGACCGCGTTCGAATGGCCGGAGGAGAAACAGTGGATGATCAACTATCGGGTCGACGACCTAGACGCCATCCTCAACCGGCTGCGATCGGAGGGCGTTGACACCAGCGACGAGACGTTCGAAGACGTGAATGGACGCTTCGGCCACTGCTGGGATCCCGAAGGCAACCGCATCCAACTCTGGCAACCCGACCCGGGGATGTAGTCGGCCAACGGATTTGCCTTCCCTGTCGCCCCTACTCCGCGGCGAAGTGTCGATCAAAGAGGTCGCACTTCGAGGCCGAGCAGGACTCGAAGAAGACCGACCAAAGTTCGGGTTATGAGCCCGACGAGGGTGACCTCTGCCGCCTGCCAGCACGGTTGGTAGGTGAACTGGTTGAGAAGCGTCCCTGGACCCGTTGGTCATGAGTTGTCACGCCGGACCTCAACCCCGAGCACCCTCCGGCGACTGGCGGCCGTTACCACCAGGCGATGGCCGGGGACCTGGGCCTGTTCTCCGGGCCGCGGGATCCGCCCAACCAGGCCGAGCACGAGGCCCCCCACGGTGTTCCAATCACCTTCGGGCAGTTCGGTGCCGAGCACGGCTTCCAGCTCATCGACCGGAAGCCGGGCATCTACTCGCCAGCGCCCATCCGCGATCTCCTCGATCGGCAACGGTCGATCTTCTCCCTCGTCGGCCACATCCCCGACCAGCTCCTCCACCACGTCTTCAATGGTCACGATGCCGGCGGTGCCGCCATGCTCGTCGACCGCCACTGCGAAGTGACGCCCGGACCGCTGCATCTCGCGCAGCAGCTCTAGTACTCGCTTGCTTTCGGGAACCACCAGTACCTCGAGAGCCAGCTCTCCCACCGGGCTGTCCAGTCCCTCGGCGACGTGGCGGGCCAGGTCGCGCAGCCGCACGATTCCGGTCATCTCGTCGGGATCGCCGTGATGGACCGGCAGCCGGCGGTGCCCGGACTCGACGGCGACGTCGAGGGCCTGGCGGGCGGACGTGGAGGCGCTCACTGATATGACATCGACGCGCGGCACGAGAATCTCATTGACTCGCTGATCTCCGACCCGGAAGCCTCGCTCCATCAGCTCGAGGTCGGTTTCGGCGATCTCACCGCTCTGGGCCGCCTGGGCGGCAATGAGGCGCAGCTCCTCTTCAGTGACGCCGGCCGTGCCGGCGATTCCTTGCCCGGGGGCCTGCAGGTCGGCGAACCAGATGAGGAGGGACACCACCGGGCGAAACAGCCGGGCAAGCAACGCCACGAACGGCGTGGTCACCTTGGCAACCTGCAGCGGATGACGGACCGCATAGGTCTTTGGAATGGCCTCCGCATAGACGAACATCACGAGCGTCAGCAGCACAGAAGCAATCGTCACACCGAGGCTGCCGAACCAACCATCGGCCAGCAGCCCGGTGACGGTGGCCGCCCCGATCTGAACGAGGAGCACTGTCAAGAGAACGGTGTTCATCACTCGTGGCAGCTGTTCGATCAAACGGAGCAGACGGCGGGCGCCCCGATCACCCTCGTCGACGAGCACCTGGACGGCAGAACGCCGCACCCTGAGCAACGCGGCTTCAGCGGCACCGAGGAAGACGGCCATGCCCAGCATCACAACGAGGAGCAGGATCAGCGCTAGGTCCCCAGGCACGATTCAACGATAGGCCCGGGCGTATAGCGAATTCACGCTCGGGTTCAACGGGGCCAACTGGGACGTCAACGCCGGAGTCGACTGGCTGGTGTGGCGTGACGAGATGAACGGATAGGTCGCGCTACAGGCTCTCGGCGTAACGCTTGAAGGCGTCGCCGGCCTGCTCCGTTAGTGGGTCGGCGTGCCCGAAGCAGGCAACGCTGAAGTCCAGGTCCGCCAGCCGACGCGCTGAGCCGTCGATATCAGGGGTGGGTCGGTTGAACCAGCCTCGCACGACCTTGCCGCCCTTGTGCTGAGCGGCGTCTCCCACAAACAACACACCGCCCGCCCGATCGAGCAAGTAGGAGGCGTGTCCCGGGGTGTGACCGGGCGTGGCGGTCGCGGTGAGGTCCTCGGGCAGGGCCAACACGAAGCCGTCGCCGATCTCGTGGTCTACTTCGGCGGGCTCGGCATCGGGGAGCAGCCCCAACAGTGGCTTCAGCACCTGCAGCGGCGTCCGGTCGAGAAATGGCGGCGTCGTCACCTTGGTCTTGCCCGCCACCGCCGCCGCGTCACCCGTTGCGCAGTAGAGCTCGGCTCCCGACTTCCGCTTCAGGTAGGCGGCGTTGCCGGTGTGGTCGACATGGCTGTGAGTGAGGATGATGGACCGCACATCAGTGATGGATCGGCCTATCGACTTCAGACCATCGATGATCAACCCACCCCTCTTTGGCAACCCGGTGTCGACGAGGGTCACCCCCTCGTCGCCATCGATGACGAACGAGCGGAATCCCTTCTTCACCTGGTAGACGCCCTCGACGACCCGGTCCATCTGCCATCCCGTGCTCGATGGGGTCACCTTAGAAGGGTCGGTGGGCCGCGACGGAGGGGCACCGCGAGCGCCCGCTCCCGCGCAATCCATAGCGCCGGACTGGCGGTGCTCATGCCACCGGAAGCCATCGTCTCCTCGCTCCCCCAGGATCAAGCCGGTGTCGGCTCGGCTGTCAACGACACTACCCGGGAAGTAGGCGGTGCTCTGGGCATCGCCCTGTTGGCGTGGCTTCGCGTGAGTCCGACGCCCGGACCCATCCGCGAGAAACCCCAGGCAGTGCCTGAGGTTTCTTCGTAGCGGGGGCGGGATTTGAACCCGCGACCTTCGGGTTATGAGACCGACGGGCTACGTCCCGGCCTGTCCCTCCTGGTCCCGTTCTGTCCATTCCTGTTGGCGATTCCCGGGTTGGCGTCCCCGCTCGTCCCTTCTCGTCCCGGCTGATCGCTGGGCGTTCGTGATCAGTGTGTGATCAAGGAAGCCACAGCCTCGACGTCCCACGGAGCCTCCAGTGAGGTGACGTTCGAAGTAGCCCGGTAGTCGAGCTCAGGCGTTCGATGACGCCGCTGCGTCCCCGGTCCGCTACTCGGCAAGTGACCCTAGATCTTCCCCCCGGCCGTTATCCGATAGCGTCGTCGCGACGGGCCGCTTCCCCGTATACCTCCGGATTGAGAATATCGAACGGCCTCTTTCCCTGGAGGAATCGTTCAATGTTGTGCACGGTTCGCAGGGCCATTTCGTCACGAGTCTCGCGAGCCGCCGACCCAATGTGTGGCGTCAACACGACATTCGGGAGATCGTAGAGCCCTGGCCGCGGACCCGGGTTCGGCTCCGGCACTTCAGTTTCGTACACATCGAGACCGGCGCCTCGAATACGTCCCTCGCGTAGGGCAGCCTCCAACGCACCCTCGTCAATTACTGGGCCTCGTGAAGTATTGATGAGAATGGCGCTCGGTTTCATCAACGATATGAGTTCCTCGTCGACCAGCCCCCGAGTGGCAACCGTGAGGGTGGGATTGAGAGAGATGAAGTCCGACTCCATAAAGAGATCCTCGATGGACCGGTATTCGGCGTTGCCCAACACGAACTCTTCGGCAGGCGTCTTGCGGTTGAGGTCGTTGTAGATGATCCGCATCTCACAGGCAGCAGCCCGCTTGGCGACCTGGGCTCCGACGGTGCCCAAACCGACGATACCCAACGTCTTGCCGAACAGACGGGTGCCGAGAAAGGCAGTCGACTGATTCTGGGTCCACTTCCCATCCCGAAGAAACTGACCGGCCTCCGGGAGTCGCCAGGCAGTGGCCATCAGCAACGCGAAGGTGAATTCGGCGGCTGTCTTGCTAACAAACTGCGGGAGACCGCAAACGGGCACGTTGCGACGAGTGCAGGCCTTTTGGTCGACGAAGGTGGCCTTCATATGCATGGCGGCCACGAGTTTCAGCGGAAGGGCAGCGTTGATCACCTCTTCGTCAAACTCCACCTCGCCCATCGCGTACAGGATGTCCTTATCTGCCACGGCAGCGACAATCTCATCGTGCGGCATTGGTCCGTCCGTACCTGGGTACACCGTCACCTCGCCCAGTTGCCGCAGCCTCTCGAGAGCAATTTCCGAAATGGCTTGAGGTATGAAGATCTTCACCATGGTTGCACGTGTTCCTTTGCGTTGCGGAGCTTGGCCGTCCCTCAGTGGTGGACTACGCAAGCAAACTAGCCACTTAGAGCCTGACCGCTTCCGACGAGAATCTGAAGCCACGGCGCGGACGAAGGAGTCATTCGGGATCGACGTCGGCGACGCTGCGAACCTGTTTTTCGGCTCGGCAACCAGATCACAACGAACCTCGTCGACACTCCCTGGTGGCGGGACCGTCGCCGCTATGGTCATCGACCATTGTGGACGGTTTCCTAGACGAGGATCGCAGCGCCAGCTTCATCGAGTTGTTCTTCGACCTCGTCTTCGTCTTCGGGATAACTCAGATCGTGTCGTCCGCCCACGGTCACCTCGACTGGCCCACGTTGTGGCGCGCCGCCGTTGTCCTTGCGTTGCTGTGGTGGACGTGGACCCAGTACACGTGGGTGGCGGGATATGCCGACTTCGACTTGCTGCGTCCTCGACTCGTGCTGCTGGTGGCAACAGCCGGCACTTTCGTGCTGGCGGTGGCGGTCCAAGGAGCCTGGGCCGATGAAGGCGCCATCTTCGCACTGGCGTACTTCGCGGTGATGGCCCTTGGCGGGCTGTTCATGATCTTCAATGCCAAGATGGCCGAAGTCGAGGGGCGGGCGGCGGCCGATCAGATGGCGGGAGCCATCGCCTACGTGTCGCGCATGATGGCAGGTTCGGCGTTGGTGCTGGTGGGAGGGCTGGTTTCTGTCGACCTCAGGCCGTGGCTCTGGGTCGCCGCTGTCGTCGTCAACTTCCTCAGCTCACTCTCCGCAGGACGGTACGAGTACGAAGTCGATGCCTCTCACTTCTCGGAGCGACACGGACTGTTCGTCATCATCGTCCTCGGCGAGGTGCTCATCGCCATCGGCATCGGGACGGTCGGCCAGGAGGGCTCTTTCGCCTTCTACGTGGCCGGCACTGCCATGCTGGTCGTCGCCCTGGGGATGTGGTGGTCCTACTTCGACTGGGTGTTCCGCGTCGGCGAGAAGGCCCTCAAGGCCACAACCGGCATCGCCCGGAGCCGATTAGCACGAGACGCCTACTCGCTGGCCCACTACCCGTTGGTGGCGGGTGTCATCCTCTTCGCCGTGGGCACCGAGGAGCTCTTAGCGCATCCCGACGTAGCGCTGGCGAGCCCGGAACGCTGGGCGTTGGTGGGAGGGCTCATGCTCTTCCTCGCCTCGCAGTCGATCATGGTGTTCCGTTTCGTCCGGGCAGTCACGTGGGAGCGCTTCGCGGTCATCGCCCTCCTTGGCCTGGCCGGCCTCGCTCTCGG
>JAOTWH010000130.1 GCA_029863035.1 Acidimicrobiia bacterium
CCAAGTCGTCGTGGAGTGTCCTCAAGGCCGACAAAGAGCTCATCGCCCTGCCAGCCATCTCGGGCGTGGCCTCCATCATCGTGGCAGCCACCTTCATCGTGCCTTTGTTCGCCACCCAAGACCTCAACGCCGACGAGAGCCCCGGTGTTCTCACCTACATCGTGCTTTTCGCCATGTACGTTGCCTTGGCTTATGTGACGATCTTCTTCAACGCTGCGCTCATCTCTGCTGCCCACGAGCGGCTCAACGGGGGCGACCCCACCATTCGTAGCGCTGTGGCCGGAGCCCGTTCGCGGGCGGGCAAGATCCTCCCCTGGGCCATCGTCTCCGCCACCGTGTCCATCATTCTGCGGGCCATCGAGGAACGGGCCGGAACCCTGGGCCGCATCGTGGCCGGGCTGGCTGGAGTGGCATGGGCCGTGGTGACGTTCCTGGTGCTGCCCATCATCGTGATCGAAGGTCTCAGCGTGGGGGACGCCATCAAGAAGAGCGGCAACATGTTCAAACAGACCTGGGGAGAGAACCTTGCGGCCCAGGTGGGGTTCGGTCTCATCGGCTTCGTAGCGGTCCTGCCCGCGGTGCTGGTGGCCTTTCTCGGTATCAGCGCCGGTGGAGCTGGCGCAGTTGTCGCCATCGCCATCGCCGTGCTGTGGGTCATCTTGGTGACGCTGGTGATCTCGGCGTTGAGCGGGGTCTTCCAGACCGCCCTGTATCACTACGCGGTCGATGGCGAAGTGCCAAGCGGTTACTTCTCGAACGATGCACTTTCGGCGTCGTTCGCCCAGAAGCACCGACGCTCCGGAGGCTTCGGCGGCGGCATCGTCGGGGGATAGCGGAGCCTCCGATCAGGGGGAAGGGATACGGGAACGGGTTCCCTGGCTTAGTGCCGACGTCAGCTTCTAGCTTCTTCACTTCTCCCGCTTGCGGGGGAAGTACCCCGAGCGAAGCGAGGGGGGATGGGGGAGCTGCTCTTCGGGCGCGGTGGCGCGCCGGAACTCCCGAACATCCGCTCCCCCTCCGCCTTCGAGCCCTCCGGGCTCTTCGGCACCTCCCCCACCCTTCGGGCGGTGGAGGAAAAGATTCAGCTAGTTGCCAGTAGCTATCAGGCGCTTTGCGCCTGAATCAGAAGATCAGCCCGCTTCCCACCAGCGAGGCCCGCACCACGATCCGATGGCGGGCCGAGCCTTTTGGATGGCAGGCGAACAAGGTGGCAATGGCTTCGCCGGTCTCGTATGTGATCCAGATGTCGTCTGGATCAACGATCAGGGTTTCGGTGACCTTGTACATCACCTCACGCCCCATGGCATCGCTGAAGTACATCATGTCGCCGAACTCCAGCTCGTCTATGCGGTTGAATGGAGCGGAGTGGGTAGTGCGGTGGCCGGCCAACACCATGTTCCCCGCTCCCCCGGGACTCGATGTTCCCACCCAGTGGGCCACCCCCTCGTCGATGACGCTCAAAGACACACCGGCGAGAATCCGATCGTCGAGGTCGATGGCCGGAATGCGAATCGCGCCGAGTGGCGTGCCAAGTTCCTGCACCGAAGCGACGCCGCTCTGACGCGCCGCCGAAGGCTTATACGAAGCGGTCGGGTCGTCCAAGCTGAACTCGGATTGGAGCCGTTGTGCCCATAGAGCCTCGGGTGAGGTGGTGGCGGCGCTAGCGCCTGCCGCCGCTGTCAGCGTTACGACGGCGAAGATCGCTATGACTGTCGAGGTTCTCCGCACCACTATGTCTCTCTTAGCTGCTGTCAAATCATCGACAACCGCGAGGTGTTTCTGAATCCAAGTTACTACAACGCGAGGAAGCGGCCCGCAGGCGGCCCTTTCGAGGACGTAGAATCTGGCGCCAGCCAACCGAGGAGCAACACTTGCATGCCAGCGCCGCCGTTATCTCGACACGGATCCTGCCGCGCACCCGGGTCACCACCGCTGGGCTGATCGTTGGTTTCGCTCTTCTGACAGCGGCTGCCGCGCAGGTATCAATTCCGCTCCCCTTCACACCGGTCCCCATCACCGGTCAAACATTCGCTGTCATGTTGGCAGGTGCGGCGGCCGGAAGTTGGGCGGGCGGTGCCAGCCAGCTCCTGTACGTGTTCCTCGGCGGCATGGGGCTCCCGTTCTATGCCGACCAGGCTTCTGGCTGGAGCGTGATCAGCGGAGCGACAGGCGGCTACCTCATCGGGTTCATCGCGGCGGCATGGTTCGTTGGCTTCCTAGCCGAACGCCGCCAGGACCGCACGGTGGCCACGGCCGTTCCAACGTTCTTGGCTGGCACCGGAATCATCTACCTCTTTGGCGTCACCTGGCTTGCCGCCGAGCTCGGCATCTCGGCCGTCGAGGCGATGGAACTCGGCCTGGTGCCCTTCGTTATCGGCGACCTCATCAAGGTTGGCCTGGCCGGGGCGCTGCTTCCGGCGGTGTGGAAACTGGCCGACCGCCGCGAGTGAGTCGCAAACGAAAACCGCCGCCCTAGATGGGCGGCGGTTCTCTATCTGAAGACGGCTTCGCTTAGCCAGCGAAGCAAGGCGCCGTGAAGTCGTACGCCGTGGCCGTGGGACCTACGAAGTAGTCCTGCAGGACGACGATACCCGTGCTGGAGTCAGCGCTGTAACCGCCAACGAGCGACTCACGGGGGAACGAGTCGTTGGGGTCGCCCGCATGGCTACGCGAGGGCATCATGCCTTCGTAGTCGACGTCCATGAGCCCTGCCGCAGCGCTGGCGATGCCTGCTTTGGTGGCGTCACCGCTGGCAACAGCAGCCTCGAGGGCGGCCTTGATCGGGTACTGCGACACCCACCCCGTTACGAAGAAGTCGTTGGGGTCGGCTCCAGATGCCGTGATGGCGCCCCGCATCTTCTCGTGGCCGACACTGTCATAGTCCCAGCCGCCGATGAAGGCCGACTGGAAATAGACGCCGGCCTCGAACGCCGGAGCGGCTGCCGTGGCCAGCAGCGCGACATTCCATGAAGGAGCAGCACCGACATACAGGTTGGTGGCGCCCTGCTGGAGCGCACCACCGACAATGGGCGCCGTCTCCGCCGGAGCCACCACCAAGAACACAACGTCCACCGGGTCACTCAGGATCTGGGTGATCGCCTCCACCTGGGCGGGGTCGCCGCCAGCCGAGACCGGCACGATGGGCAGCTCCCATGCAACTTCGATGCCGTAGGCCTCGGCGGCGATTCCAACCCCGGCGCCGTAGTCGAATCCGTAATCGGTGGGATGCTGGATGATGCCAACCCGGGTGATCTCGGGCCTGCCTGCGGCGGGTACCGCACCCATGGCCCAGTCGACGGCGTTCATGGCCTCGAAGCAGTAGTTGGTGCCGTACTCGAGAATGAGACCCTGATCCACAGATTCGAAGCCCCAGCCAGACCACCACGATGCCGGCGAGGCGATGGTGCCGTCTCTGGCATAGTCGGGAAGCGCCGCGACCGTCTGCGCCGTGCCCAGCGACTCGGCCAATGCTGCGACATCGTCGGCGATCTCGGCATAGCTGGTGACGTGGGCTTGGGCCACATAACCGGTGTCACGCTTGAACTCGTCCGACACCGCAACGTCGTACAGGTCGAGGATGCCGCCTTGGGCGTTAGCTACGGCCCAGAACGCTTTGTGAGCTCCAACAAGGGCTGGCGACGCGGCGGCGAATGGTCCAGTCTCGTCTGTCAACACTCCCAGGTAGATGCACCCGTGATCTGGGTTGCCATCGGGGCAAGGCTCGTCGGTGATACCGACGTCGGTCAGGACGCCGGCCGCCGGGGCAGTTGCCGGGGCCTCCGTGGCCGGGGCCTCGGTGGATGGGGGCTCGGTAGTCGGGGCCTCTGTTGACGGGGCCTGCGTGGTGGTGGTATCTGCGGAGTCGTCACTACACGACACTGCTACCAATGCCATCACGGAGATCACTACGAGGAGGTTGCGAAATCTCATGAACGGGAGTCCTTCCTGGGAACCTGGAACTTCTATGTAGACGTCGGAGGACTCAGATTAGGCGTAGACGTTGCCGACGAGTGGGGTCTTTAGTCCCACATATCGAGCAGCGCATTCGAGCGTCAGTCGGGCAATGGATATCACATCGTCACCGACACCGTCAGTAGCTGAACGGCCACGCTTTCCAGTAGTTCCTGATGCGAAACCAGATGCCGTACAGGCCGAGAGGCTCGGCGATGAGGAATACCACCACCAACACGCCGAACAGGATGCGTTCGAGCTGGCCAGTGGTGAGACCGCCGCCCTCACCGAGGAACCAGATCGAGCCGCTGCCGAGTTCGATGAACCTTGGCAAGAGCGTCACGAAGGCGGCACCCATGATGGCGCCGGAAATAGTGGCGATGCCGCCGATGACCACCATTGCGATGTACAACACTGACAGCACCAGACTGAAACTGGTGGGGTCGACAAAGCCGGTGACCGTGAACAACAGAGAGCCGGCCACCCCGGCGTAGAACGACGAAACGGCGAAGGCCACCACTTTGTATCGGGTGAGATCGACCCCCATGACAGACGCTGCGATATCACGGTCTCGAATGGCGCTGAACGCCCTGCCGATGCGGCTGCGAGCGATGTTCTTTGCCATGAAGCCCATAACCACCAAAAGGACAAGCCCCAAGAAATAGATCTTCTGCTCGCGGATCATCGAGATGCCGAACACCTCACCCTCGGTGTCGAAGTGGAAGCCGGCCAAGTTGAGTCGGGCCGGCTCGCGGCCCACCCCGATACCGCCTGTTAGCTCTCTCCAGTTTCGGAAAACATGCTCGCCCAAAAACACAAGCCCGATGGTCACAAGGGCCAGATACAAACCTCGGAGCCTCACGGCGATCGGCGCCACCAGTGCCCCCACCAACGCCGCCACCAACCCTGCTGCCGGCAACCACAGGACCATGTCAAGACCGAGACCGATGACCGAGCCTTCTGGGTCACCGCTCAAGGCGGCCCCCGTGTAGGCGCCGACCGCCAGGAAGAAGGCATGCCCGAGGGAAACCTGACCGGCGTAGCCGGTCACCAGGTTGAGTCCGATCGCCCCAACGGCAGCGACGAAGGTGGTTGCGACCAGGATGAGGTCGCTTCGCTCGAGAACGAACGGCAGCCAAACCAGAAGGGCAAGTCCCAGCGCCAGCCAAAGCCACTGGACGCGGGTCCGCAGCATTGCCCCGTCCGATTGGTATGACGTGAAGAGCTGGGGACGACCTCTCATACCCGCACGACCTCCTTGGTGCCGAACAGGCCGTAGGGACGGACCAACAACACCGCCACCATCACCACGTAAGGCACCACCTGGCTGAAGTTGCTACCAAGGAAGGGCAGGAACTCGCCCTGGTAGCTGGCCGTGTATGCCTCAGCCAGCCCGATGATCAATGCGCCGACGACTGCACCGCTCACTGAATCCAAGCCGCCGACCACTACAGCCGGCAGCGCCTTGAGGGCCAGCAGGTAGTTGGACTGGGAGAGTCCTCCCAGTCCGGTTGCGGAGAACATCCCGGCGAGGCCCGCCAGCGCCCCGCCAAGCAACCAGGCGAGCGCGAATATTCGGCCAACGCTGATCCCCTGGACCAACGATGTCTCCTGATCGAGAGCGGTCGCTCGCATTGCCAATCCCGTGCGTGAGTACCGGAAGAAGGCCGCTAGAAGCGCCACGACCACGATCGTGGCGACGATCATCGCTACAGCGCGGGTCTGAACGACGGCGTCGAAGAGTTTGAACGTGTTGAATCCCCACGGGTCGCCGACGGAACGAATGTTGACGCCGATCAGGTCGTCGACGGCGACGCGGGTCGATATGTCGAGCCCGATCGTCAAGATCGCCACGGAGAACACCGGCTTACCCACCATGGGCCGCACGGCCACACGCTCGAAGGTTGCCGCCAGCAAAGCCGCCACCGAGACACCGAGCACTACCGACAGCCAGAAGTTGACCCCCATGGTCACCGCGATGTACGAAGTGGCGTACCCCCCGACCATCAAGAAGGCGGGCTGAGCGAAGCTCAGCACCTGCGACGACTTGTAGATGATCACGAAGCCAAGCGCCAACAGTGCGTAGATAGAGGCCAACGAAAGGCCCTCGACCGTCGCCTGTAGGAAACGGGTCATTTGTACATGCTCTCGATGAGGGTTGAGAACTGATCTTCGATAACCCGCCGCTTCACCTTTTGGGTGGCTGTGACCTCTCCGTCTTCGTGGTCAAGTTCTTTAGTGATGAGGCGGAACTCGCGTATCTGCTCCGCTGTGGAGAACTCCTTGTTGGCCTCGAGCACCTGGGCCTTGACGAGGCCGAGCACCTCCTGCTTCTCGGTTAAGTCGCGATAGGTAGTGAAGGTGATGCCCTTGCGGGTCGCCCAGGCCGACACAGTGTCGAGCTCGATGCCGATCAGCGCCGAAACGAACTTGCGCCGGTCGCCGATGACGATGGCCTCTTTGATGAACGGCGACACCTTCAGCTTGTTCTCGAGCTCTGATGG
>JAOTWH010000131.1 GCA_029863035.1 Acidimicrobiia bacterium
CGAATACGAGGCCCGAGTCGGCTGCCCGCACTCCGTACCTTCGCAGAGAGAAGAACAGCCGAATGAGGTGCAACCAATATGAAGACGAGCGCAACGCCCGAGGGCGAATCCCCTTCTCGGCTGATCGACGCGAGGATCAAGGAACTGGACGACTGGAGGGGCAAGACGCTCTCCCAGGTCCGCGCTCTCATCAAACAGGCTGACCCTGAGGTAGTCGAGGAGTGGAAGTGGAGAGGCGTTCCGGTTTGGTATCACGATGGACAGATCTGCACCGGCGAGACGTACAAGAGCGTCGTAAAGCTGACCTTCCTCAAGGGCGCTTCGCTCAAGGACCCTTCAGGACTATTCAACTCCAGCCTTGAAGGCAACGCCAGGCGCGCTATCGATCTCCATGAGGGTGATGAAATAGATGAGGATGCCTTCAAGGCGCTCATTCGCGCCGCTGCAGCCCTGAACGGGCCATCGGCCCGATAGTCGATGCGCGGGACCCACGACGGGGAGTTCCTCGGCATCCCGGCAACCGGCAGGACCGTGACGGTGGGGCTCATGTACCTCATCCGGATCGAGGACGGCGGGTTCGCAGCACAGTGGGGTGGACCCCGACACATATGACCTGCTGACGCCTCAGATCTTGGGGAGCCTGAAGCCCGACTTGGCGATGACGTGGTCTCGGGAGTCCGATGCCCGGCGTCGCACGGCTGGCCAATCGACATGGAGCAACTGCCCGCCCCGCTTCATTATCCGTCCGGCGATGAGGACGGTGTCGACGTTGCCGGTGTCCATGCCCGTCACCACTGCGGTGGCCGGGTCGTTGAGCGGCGTCACGTTCATCCGGTCGGTGCGCAGCATGATGATGTCTGCCTGCTTGCCCGGCGTCAGCGTCCCCACCTTGGCATCGAGCCCGTTGGCCCGGGCGCCCTCGATCGTTGCGTAGGAAAGGACATCGCGAGCCGTAATCGGCGCCTTACCCAAGTTTGCAGCCAGTGAGCGCTGCAGGGCCAGCACCGAGCGCATCTGGTTGAACATGTCGCTGGGGACGTTGGTCTCCACATCGACGCTGAGGCTGGGATTGAGACCCCGATCGAGGAACTTCTGAATGGGGGGCATGCCGTGGCCCATCATCATCTCCACCGGCGACGCCAGTGAAACCGTCCCCCCGGTATCGACGATCATCTGGATCTCTGTGTCGTTGAGGGTCGTGCAGTGGATGTAGGTGGTGTCGGGACCGAGCAGGCCGGCCCGCCCGAATTGCTCGACCTTGGAGTCCAGGCCGTAGGAGCCGACGCCGACGTGGGTGGTGATCCGGGCGCCGGCCTCTCGGGCCAGCTTCCAATGGTCGCGGGTCACCTCGAAGTCGGTGAACTCGGGGCCCGGCGCCGCCAGGGCGAAAGTGAGCAGCTGATCCTTCGTCGAGAAGTGCTCCGTGGCCGCCCGCACGAACCAGCTCGGCTGCCGCTCCTCCCACTTGCCCCACCACGGGAACCCATAGGCGAACACCGCCCGCATGCCGGAGTCCTCCAGGGCCTTTACGACCGCATCGGTGTGTGCCGGTGAGCCCTGGATGTGCGACCAATCCAACAGTGTGGTGACCCCGGCGTCGATGGCACCCAGCGCCGAGACGAGGTTGCCTACGTAGGCGTCCTCGGGGCGGAACGCCGGCGCCAGCTTGTGCAGAACGTGTGAGATGTAGCTCGACCGCCCTTCCAGTGGAACATCGGTGCCGATGTTGCGCAGCAAGCCCTCCCAGATGTGGCGGTGGCTGTCGACGAACCCGGGAATGACGATCATGTCGGAGGCATCGATCACCTCGGCGCCTCCCCCGTCCAGGTTCTGGCCCACCTCGACGACGCGGTCCCCCTCGACCAGCACGTCCCCTCCGGTGACGTCGCCGATCTGTGGATCAAGACTGAGCACGATGCCGTTCTTGATCAGCTTGCGGCCGATCGGCACTACCGAGAAGTCGATGCCATCCGGATAGAAGTCGGGGATGTCGGCGCTCTCGGCGACCCTGCTGCCGAGAAAGAGGCGACGGGCCCGGCGGTAGTTCCTCTTGACCAGCTCTTTGAGGTCCCCCACCTGGAAGAGGATGATCCCCACCAACACCAGCAGGCCGATGATCATCGAGCCGTCCGTGGGTGATAGCCCGAGGAACGGCAGGGCGGTGATGATCAGGGCGAGCAGGACCGCCGCCACTGTGCTCCCGACGAACGTGGCCCGGCCACCAGCAAGGGACGCCCCACCCAGAACGGCTGCTGTGATGCTGTTGAGAGCGAAGGAGCTCCCGATCTGGGCGTTGCCGATGGGCGAACGCGCCATAACGAACAGCGAGGCGACGGCGGCGAAACCGGCCGAGAAGAGGAGCGCTCGCACCCGGATCCAATTGGTCCTGATGCCGCCACGCTTGGCTGCGCGCTCGTCGAAGCCCACCGCCCGCACCCGCAGACCCGACCCGGAGGCATGCAGCCATACATCGAGCAGTGCGGCGCCGATGACGATGACGATGAAGGCGATGGGGATCGGCCCAACGCTCTTCCTCAGAAACGACACCAGGTCGCCGCTGATGACCCCCTGCGCAGTGGGCCGCCAGGTCAAAGAGATCCCGTCCAAGATGCTCAGGGTCGCCAAGGTGGCTATGAGCGACGGGATCCTGACCCCCCTGATCAGGGCGGCGTTGACCAAGCCAAGACCGAGACCGCAGGCCAGGACCACCACGACCCCGAAGAGGATCCCCGCCAGCGAGGCGTCACCCCCGATGAGGAACGAGCCGACCACGACACCGAAGCTGATCATGGCGCCAACAGACAGGTCCAGATACCCGACCAGGATCGCATGGGTCTGGGCCATGGCGGCCAAGGCCAGCGGCATGGCCAACAGCAGGATGGTTGAGATGTTGGCCCGGTTGATGAATCCGTCGAATCGGGTGTTGGTGTACCACAGCAGGGCGATGATCAGCAGCACCTGGAGTGCCACCGGCATCCACAGTCGCACCCTGACGATCTTGCGCCATTTGTTCTTGTCGCGGGCGTTACGCAAGACCTTGCGGGCAAGTTGTCGCGCCCGATCGACCCGGGTGGTGTGGATCTCCGTGGTCACGCTGGCTCGTCCGGCGTCGCAGCCTCTTGACGTGTTGGCGCCTTGGGCATGGCCACGCCAAGCGGTGATCGCGCCGCCTTCGACATCCCGGGCCCGCGGACGATGGCCTCGACGATGCGAACTTCGTCCAGCTCGTCGCCCGGTATCTCCTCGATGATGGTGCCGCGCGACATGACGAACACGCGATCGCACAAACCCGAAAGCTCGATGGGGTCGCTCGACTTGACGAGCAGGGCGGCACCGGCGTCGGCGCGGGAGCGCAGCGCCTTGTAGATGTCGAAGCGAGAGCCAACGTCGACACCCTGGGTGGGCTCGTACGCCAGGATCACCGAAGGCTCTCTGAGGAACGACCGCGATACGGAAACTTTCTGCTGGTTGCCCCCGGAGAGGAACTCGACCGGCTGGTCAAGGGACGGGGTTCTGATCTCCAGCTGCTCCACGAGCTGTTGCACCGCGCCTCGCTCCGCCCGCCTCCGCAACAGCCCTAGCCGGGAGAACCGTCGCAATGACTGGACCGTGGTATTCACCTTCACGCCAAGGACGCCCATCAGCGCCTCCTGTTTACGATCGCCCGGGAGCAGCATGATCCCTGCGCCCACCGCCTCGTGGGTGGAGATGAGCGTCAGCTCCTTGCCATCACAGACCACCCTGCCGGCTCGGGGAGGGATCCGGCCGGCAAGCGAATCGAAGAGCTGGGGCTGGCCGTTGCCCTCGGCGCCGGCGATCCCCACCACCTCGCCGCTATGCAGCGTGAAGCTGACCGGCCCGAAAGACTGCCCTTGCAGGCCGTCGACAACGAGCACCTCCTCCGCCGCTCCAGGCGACGAGGCCGGTGGCGGGAACGCTGCCTCGAAGGGACGGCCAACGATCCGCTCCACCAGCTCCGGTTCTGTCGTCGTCGCAGCGTCGAAGGTTCCTTGATGTAGCCCGTCACGGAGCACCGTTACTCGATCGGCTACCTCGAGCACCTCTGGCAGCCGATGGCTGACATAGACCACGCCCATGCCGCGATCCCGGCAAGTGACGACGGTGCGATGTAGCGCCTCCACCTCGTCGGGGCCCAGAGCCGTCGTTGGCTCGTCGAGCAGCAGCACCTTGGGGTCGGTCACCAGCGCCTTGGCTACCTCGAACAGCTGGCGCTCCGCCAGGGTGAGGAAGCCCGCCGGGGCGTCGGGGAACACCTCGAGGTCCAGATCGAACTCGGCCAGAACCTGGCGAGCCCACTTCTTCCTCTGCCGGAAGGGCGGACGCTTTTCAGGCGGAGCCGCGTAGAAGAGGTTGTTCTTCACGGGCTCGGCGTGGACGGAAGAGCCGTCCTGATACGCCATGGCCAGCCCCAGCCTGCGGGCTAAAGCCGGCGAGTCCCGTGGCAAGGGTTTGCCCCCGATCCGGACGGTGCCCCGATCGGGGTCGACAAACCCTGATGCGACCCCGAGGAGAGTCGATTTCCCCGAGCCGTTTTCGCCCACGAGGGCGTGCACTTCTCCGGCGCGGCAGTCGAAGCTGACGTCGGTCAGCGCCCGCACTGCCCCGAACTGGCGGAACACGCCTTCCATCTCGAGGACCGGCTCGTCGTTGTCCATCGACTCTCCTCGGGTTTCGCCTCCTATCAGCCGCCGAACATCGCCGCCAGCACCTCGTCCGGCACCAAGGATGTTCCCGACACAACCTCGTTGACCCGATCCGGGTTACAGTCGGCTTCGCTTACCTGGCGCATCACATGGGGCACCACGATCTCACCCGGAACGTCGGCCCCTTGCAGAGCCAGCATCGCCGCAGTGACAGACACCCGGGACTGGAAGTTGCCGCCAGCCGAGTACCAGATGTTGTACGTCGGCTCGCCGCGATCTACCCAGTCGCAGAACAGGGTCTGCTCGTCGGTACGCAGGGCAACCGTCAGGTTCTCCACCGGGATGCCCAGCTCGTCGTACGCCTGGAGGCCCGTGAAGAGCCCGTCGGAGTACTCGTACACCCAGCCCGCGATGTCGGGGCTGGTGGTGAGCAGACCGCGAACCGCGTCGAGGGCGAACGTGTTCACCCAGAACGTGTCACCGGTGGTCGAGTTCTCGTCGGCGGGCGGGTTGACCAGGTCGCCATCGAGGGCGGCGGTCGTGCATTGCTGCCAACCGAGAGTCAACGCGTTCCCCGGCGTGCCGCCGAGCATGCCAATTTGGCCACTGCCGGCACCCTCGTTGAGAACGTCGGCAAAGCTCTGGCCCAACGCACAGAGGTCCTCGCCGACAACGGCGGTGTAGTCGTCACCCGGGATGAGGGCGCCCTCCTGGCCGGGCAGTCCGACGTAACCCGCCGAGAACGACAGGTACGGGATCCCCGCTGCCTCCGCTTCGGAGACGGCTCCGGCGAGCGCGATGCCCACATCGGGATACCCCACGATGAAATCAACGCCGCTCTGAACGAGGAACCTGACGTCGTTGGCATGAACCTCCGGATCAAGGTCGAAGTTGGCTGCCGTTGACACGATGGAGCCGATCTCGGGGTACGTGAGCGCCTGGAGGATGGCCTCCATATGGCTCACTCCACGCCAGACGTTGACGGTGTCTCCGCCGCCGTCGGCGAATCCCATGACGAGGGCGCCGCCGCTCCCGGTGTCGCAGGTCTGGTTGTTCCAGCACTCCAAGGCCTTGTCGATCGTGGCCTGATCGGGGTTCTGGTCGGCGCGGGCCACGGCAGCCAGCACGATGTTCCAACTGTCATCATCCGATGGGTCTACCGGACCCAGGGCCTTCGCCACCAGCGCAGCATCCGCCGCCCCGGGGTCTTCGCCGAACTCGGCGAGAGGACCGGCGGCAGGCGCTTCGGTGGTGGCCGTCGCCGCCTGTGTCGTTGCCGTCGCGGCCTGTGTTGTTTCCGTGGGCGCCGCAGTCTCTTGCGGCGCATCGGGGGTGGTCGTGTCTCCTGAATCACTGCTGCTACATGCAGCGGCCACCATCGCCAATACGGCGATGAGGCCGACCATCATTCTCATTCTCAGTCTCATCCTTTTCCTCCTCGAGCCCCGGAGGGCGTTTCTGTTCTGGTCTTCTGTCGTCTCATGAGTGTGTCTTGTCTCCTTCCTCAACCGCTGTCACCGATCGAGCCCGTCATGTCTGGCTCTTGCATCCGATCCGATCTTCCCCGCTCGCGCAACACCTGTTCCACTCCCTTGATGATCCGGTCCCCCGAGATCAGCATCCCCCCGATGATCACCAGGCCGAACACCAGGAACTGCAATGAGGTCGCCAGGCCGAGTGAGCGCATCATCTGGTTGAGGCCGGTGAGGAAGAAGGCGGCCGCGAAGGTCGACAGCGGGCTGGCCAGGCCTCCCGTTAACGACGCCCCACCGATGACCACG
>JAOTWH010000132.1 GCA_029863035.1 Acidimicrobiia bacterium
TTCGCGAACTATTGGCGAGAATGCCCGACGAATACTCTGAGATCCAGGCGCTATGGAAGGCCCATTCGCTTGCCGAGGATGCCCGTGACATCCCCGGGCTCATGGCCACCCTCACCCATGACTGTGTGTATGAGGTTCTCACGTCAGGGCAGCGCTGGGAGGGCCACGAGGGAGCAACCGACTTCTACATCACGCTGCTGACCGCCTTCCCCGACATCGAGTTCAATCTCACCCATATCGTCATCGGTCCTCAGGGCGTGTGTGAAGAAGCCGTGGTCACAGGTACTCACCAAGCCGACTGGCTCGACATCGCGGCCACCGGGCGCGATGTGACGTTTCGAGTGGTGATCTTCTTCCCGTGGGATGTGGAGGCGAAGTTGTTCAAGGGAGAACGCGTTTATGCATTCTTCCCCGACGACGTTGTGGCGCCGGGCGGGCTTGTCTCCTAGGGAACGGTGGTCG
The DNA here is from genome assembly GCA_029863035.1 of Acidimicrobiia bacterium. The sequence continues at coordinate 463 of JAOTWH010000132.1, forward strand.
TGGTCGTGGTCGCGGTGGCGACGCCAACCACGACGTTGATGATGGTTTCGATTGGGACCTCGCTCCCGACTGCGAGATCTTGACCGATCACGACGCCCACCAAGGGGGCCTCAACAGGCGTGGTGCTTGCCACATTGAAACCGAGGCCTAGACCGGTTGCGGTGGCCTGAGCCGCCGTTTGGGTCTGACCAACCAGATCGGGCACGATGATGATGGGGATGGCACCGAGGCGTACCACGACGGTGCCGTCAACGGGCACATCCTCGTCCGGACCGGGCGTTTGAGCGGCGACCAGCCCTTCCAGACCATCGCCGGGCCGCACATCGAGCGGTTCAGGGTCTAACTGGAACTCAAGGCCGAGCGCTTCGACGCTCGCTTGAGCATCGGCCAGCGACAGCCCGATCAGCAATGGGGTGGGGAGGGTCCCCGGTCCGCTCGACACTGTGAGCGTGATCGGCTGTCCCTTGGGCAGCAAGGTTCCGGCCGGTGGTTCGCTGCTGATCACGAAGCCCTCCAGGATCTCATCGGAGAATTCCTTCACCGAGATTATGAGATCAGGGTCGACTCCAGCGCTGGCCAATTGGAACCGAGCATTCGCCTCGGCCAGGTTCATTAGGGGCGGTATGACAACGGCGTCGGGGCCCGTTGACACGACCAGGTTGACCTCAACACCAGGTGGGACGTCGTTACCCGGCCTCGGATCCTGTTGGATAACGGTCCCAGCCTCGGTTTCGTCGGCGGTCTCCGTGATGGTCCCTGTTAATAGGCCGTTGGCGGCCAGCAACTCTTGGGCGTCTTGCAGGCTCATACCTTCCAGATTGGGCATCGGGAACTGCTGGGCTCCCGTGGAGATGATGACGGTTACGAACGATCCCGCTTCCACCTGCGACAGCGCCGGCGGATCGGTCTCTATCACCAGACCCGCTGCAAAGTCGGCGCTTGGCTGCAGACTTCGGTTGAACTTGAGGTCGAGATCCTGCAATACGGCAAGAGCGTCGTCCTCGCCAAGCCCAGACAGCTGAGGCACAGTGACCAATTCTCCGTCCGCGCCGTTGCTCACCAGCCGGAAAAGCAGAAAGCCGCCAACTGCCAAAGCCAGGATCAGGCCAACCACTCCGAGGACGAACAGGGGTTGGTCGGGCGATGGCTCTTCGGGGTGGATGGACACGTGGCGCGCCGTCTCGTCCGGCGGAACGGTGGCCGGAGGAGCATCCAGCAGTCGGGTCTCGGCTGTTCCAGAGGCGGCAGATGCGCCGGCGGCAGGTTGTTCGCCGCGTAGATACCGCAACAGATCTGCCCTGAGCTCCGCCGCCGACTGATAGCGATCCTCCGGGTGTTTTTCCATGGCGGTCATCACGATCTGATCCAGTTCATGGGGCACGTCGGGGTTCAGAGACGACGGGGTCTGGGCGTACTCCGACACGTGCTGGTAGGCGATGGCCACCGTGCTCTCTCCGGCGAAGGGGGGAGCGCCGGTAAGCATCTCGTACAGGACGACTCCCAGCGAGTACAGGTCGGATCGCTCGTCCGCCGGTGTGCCCTGTGCCTGTTCGGGGCTGAAATAGGTGGCAGTGCCGATTACTGCGCCAGTCCGGGTGAGCTCTTCTGAGTCATCGAGCGCTCGGGCGATGCCCAGGTCTGTGGCCTTCACGTTGCCGTTGGCGGTCAACAGGATGTTTCCCGGCTTCAAATCCCGCCAGATGACACTGGATCGGTGAGCTACCTCGACCGCGGCGGCCACCTCGGCCGCGATCTCGGCTGCTCGCCTCGGCAACAGTGCGCCTTCCGACTTGATCACGTCGCGTAACGATCGGCCATCGACCAGCTCCATCACTATGTAATGAGTTCCCTCGTCCTCACCGGTGTCGAAGATCGAGACGATGTTCGGGTGATTGAGGCTTGCGGCCTGGTGGGCCTCCTTACGGAACCTGGTTACGAACGCGGCGTCGGTCATGAACTGGGAATGGAGAACCTTCACCGCCACCTTTCGGTTGAGCAGGGTGTCGTCGGCCTCGAAGACGTCCGCCATGCCGCCACGGGCGATATGGGACACCAGCTGATAGCGACCGCCAAGGGTCCGTTGGGAGTTCACAACCGGTGGATGCTAACGGGGCCCATCAATTGGTCCCCGCAAGCCAGAAAGCGAGAAGCTGTTGGGCGATAGGGGCAGCAACCGTTCCTCCAGTAGCGGATTCGCCGGCGTCGCCTCCCGATTCGACCAGCACGGCAACCGCGATCGACCGCTCGTCGGGGCCAGCGTTGACGGGACCGAATCCGATGAACCATGCATCGGGAGCTCCGATCTCACGCTCTGGGGTTCCGGTCTTGCCCCCAACGCGCACTCGAGGAACCGAGGCCCTGGTGCCGGTTCCCGAGGTGATGACTCTCTCCATGAGGTCTTCGAGCACCGTGGCAGTGGCGGGGCTGAACGCTCGGCGCCAAACCGTGGGACGAGTGGTCTCTAGCACTTGACCGTCGGCGTCGGTCACCTCGGCCACCAGGTACGGGGTCATTACGACGCCATCGTTCGCTACCGCTGCTGCAACCATCGCCATCTGCAGGGGCGTAACCCGGACGTCACGTTCGCCGAGCGCAGTCTGAGCCACGGCTGGCAGGTCGTTGACGAACTCGTCCGCGGTTGGGATTGCCGAAGCTACGACGTCGAACTCGAAGGGCACCTCGGTGTTGAACCCCGCCGCTTCCGCCTGTGCTACCAGATCGCCGCCGCCCACCTCCATGCCGATGATGCCGAAAACGGTGTTGCAGGACAGGGCGAACGCGATCTGAAATGTCACTTGCTCGGTGCCGCCACAAGAACCGTCGGCGAAATTGGAGATGGTGGCATCGGTGCCCGGCAGGTCGAGCTCCCCAGGGTTGGGAAAGAGGGTGTCGGTAGTGGTAGAACCAGATTCGATCGCAGCTGCCGCCGTCAGCACCTTGAAGGTGGACCCCGGCGCGTACAGCTCACGGATAGCCCGGTTGGTCAACGGAGTGGCCGGGTCGCTCTCCAGCGCATCTCCCGCCTCGGTTGCGCCAAGCGTTACGAGCACGTTGGGGTCGAAGCTCGGGTTGGAGACCATGGCGAGCACCGCTCCGGTGGCTGGGTCGAGGGCAACTACCGCGCCGGTTTGGTCTCCCAGTGCCGCGGTTGCTATCTGCTGTAGCTCGTGGTTGACAGTGATTCGCAGACCCTTGGCCCGCAGATCCTCTCCTGCCAACGCGTCTAGCAAGCCAGAGATGGTGGAGTCGCGATCGGACGCCAGCGCTCCAGCCCTGCTCCTCTCCAGCCCACTGTCGCCGAAGATGGCGGAGGTGTATCCGACGAGGTGGGCATAGAGCGAGCCATGGGGGTAGGTGCGCTGGAACGATTGGGTGTCAGAGGCGTCGGCTACCGATTCGGCGACGATCTCGCCGTCTGCTGTGACGATTCCGCCACGTTCCCGGCCGGCTCTGTCGAGAGCCACCCTGGCGTTGCGGGAGTCATCGCGATAGCGCGGTCCGGCGATGGCTTGGTCGTACGAGACCATCGCCACCAGCAGCGCAAAGGCCGCGAACAAGATCATGGCAAGGCGTTGGATGGGAAGGTTCATGTCCGCTCCTCATGGGAGATTCGGACCAACAAAGCCACGGCGACCATGTTCGCCAGCAGTGACGATCCTCCGTATGACATGAAGGGCAGCGCTATCCCCGTGACCGGCAAGAGCCGCACCACTCCGGCGATGATGAGGAACGTCTGGATGCCAAGCGTCAGTGTGAGGCCGGCTGCCAGCAGTTTTCTGAAGAGATCACGTGAATGGATGGCCACGCCCATGCCCACTCCGACCAGCAGAGCGAAGCCGGCGAGGACCGCCATCGATCCTGCCAGACCCGTCTCCTCGGCCACCGCGGCGAAGACATAGTCGGTGGCCGCGGCCGGGATCAGGTCGGGCCGGCCGATGCCGAGGCCCGACCCTGTTAACGAACCACTCCCCAGCGCGAACAGGCTCTGTGCCACCTGGTAGCCGGTACCGAGGAAGTCATCGAAGGGATGGAGCCACGCGCTCACTCGTACCTGCACATGGTCGAAGGCGAGCCATGCGGCTACCCCGCCCCCTATCGCCAGAAAGCCACCCCCAGCCAGATAGCTGTGTCGACCAGTGGCGGCGTAGAGCATGGTGACGAACACGGCGAACAGCAGCAGCGATGCGCCCAGATCGCGCTGGTAGATCAACACCACGAACGCCATTCCGAATGCGATCAAGACCGGGACGGCCTGACGCGGCTCGGGGACGTGGACCGGCCCGATCTTGCGCTGCATCACCCGGAGCGTTTGGTGTCTCTCGGCCAGAAACGACGCCAGGAAGGCAACGACCAGCAGCTTGGCCACCTCGCCCGGCTGAAAGCTGGCGGCGTCGGGGGTGCCGGGAAGGTCGAGGCGGACCCACAGTCTGGAGCCGTTGATCTCGGCACCATGAAGCGGCCACGATTCAGGCAGCAATGGCATCAGCAACAAGCCGATGGCTCCCACCAGGAACAAGTAGCGATAGCGTCGCAGCAGGGCCACGCCCTCGTCGCGCAGCCACCACAGAACCAACACCGCCGCCCCGGCAGAGGCCAACAGCCACCAGCGTTGGTCGGAACCCAGGCCAGGATCTATCCGGTAGACCTCAATGAATCCCACCGCAGTCAGCAAGGCGACCAGTGGGAACAGGAGTGGCGTGGAGCGCGACGCCCATCTCTCGGTTGCCCAGTACATAGCTCCGAAGGCCATGGCGAACACGCCGAAGGTGAGGGCGACCTGCGCATCTACCCCGTCATCGCGGGCGAAGTTGACCAGGGCGACTCCGAATGCGGCGACGATGGCAGCCGCTGTGAGCAGCGAAGCCTCGGCGGGTCGTGTCATGCCTGGAAGTCGACGATCACCACGGTCACGTTGTCGAAACCGCCGGCGTTGTTAGCCGCTTCGACCAGGTTCCACGCTGTTTCTTCGGGTACACCCTTCTTCAATATCTTGGTGATCTCGGCGTCGGTCAACATCGTCGTCAGCCCATCAGAGCAGAGCAGAACTCGATCGCCAGGCTCCAATTCAAGTTCGACGCTGTCGATCTCGATGGCCTGGGCCATGCCGAGCGAGCGGGTGAGCAGGTTGCGCTGTGGGTGACCGCGAACGTCCTCGGCCCTGATGCGTCCCGCTGCCAGCAGCTCTGCCACCAGGGTGTGGTCGTGGCTCAGCTGAACGAGTTCGCCCTCGTGTAAGACGTACGCCCGACTGTCGCCCACATGGCCTATCTCCAACTTGCCGTTCTCGCCGAATGCCCCAAGCGTGAGCGTCGTGCCCATTCCGGCTAGCGCTGGTTCCTCTATGACGCCTTCGACGACCGCGGTGTTGGCGGAGGCCAGCCTGTTCGGCACCGATACGTCACCGGCTACGGCCGCCTGCAGTGCGAGACGCGATGCAACCTCTCCTCCGGTATGGCCGCCCATACCGTCGGCGACAGCGGCGATGAATGGCCCCGATTCGGTACCGGCACCTTCCGGATAGGCGGCGTCCTGGTTCTGGGTGCGATGCAGGCCGATATGGGTTGCGACTGCCCACAGGTAGGTCATCGAACCTCCATGATGGTCTTGCCCACTTGGACCGCGTCGCCCCGATTGAGGCCCACCGGCGATGTCACTCGCCGGCCGTTGACGTATGTGCCGTTGGTGCTCCCGAGGTCGTGCACCACCATCGCGCCATCCTGAATTCCGAATCGAAGATGGAGGTCTGAGGCGTATGGATCGTCGATGACGATGTCGGCGTCGTCGCTTCGCCCGATCACCACACCTTCCTTAACGGAGACGCGGAGTCCAGACTGCGACTCGGATCGCACGAACACGACATCGGTGCCTGCCTTGGGCCGAGTCACTGCCGAGCCCGCTCCGGTG
>JAOTWH010000133.1 GCA_029863035.1 Acidimicrobiia bacterium
CATCGTCGCCAGCTTCGGCTGACGTTCCACTCAGAGTTAGATAGGGGCTGTCGTCGGAGTCGGCTCCGTTGACACTGACAGCAACGCTTCCACCAATGTCTTCTGCTCCGATGGCAGAGGCCGCGGTGGCAACTTCAGAGATGGCAGCGTCGTAGTCAGCGCGGCTGGTTACTTGGTTGGCCAGCACGGGAACCGCCACGGTTATCTGCGTTTCGCTCATGCGCGAGCCCATCACTTTGATGTCGCGCCCAACAGGAATTCGCGACCGAAAGTCGTTCGAGTTGAGGTAGCGCTCAACGTTGTACACCGCAGATTCGAGAGGCGATCGGGGATACGACACAGCGGCAAAGGACGTGTCGTTGCTCAAGGGGACCTCTGACGAGTTGACCAGGGCTAGATCGGAGGATGATTGGCTGAGCCATATGTCGAGATCGAAGGCGTCGGGATCTGCGTCTGGAAGCAGCTCGGCAAGGTCGTGCTCGGCGGCCATCTTCAGTGCGTCCATGTCTGGTGACCAGCCGACGGTGTTCGCCTTACCGACCAGGATCAGCCGGGCTTGTTTGGTGATCTTGCCTCCGCCGAAGTCCACGTCGACCGTGCCTGCCGCCAGGATGGCCTTGTCAACGTTGAAGTGCTGGATGGCGCCGGTGTTCTCCAAGAAGCCGGTTGCCAAGCGGCGTGCCAGTTGCTCCGCCAATGCATCGCAGATCGTGTCGGGGTGACCAACGCCTTTACGCTCAACGAATTCGACCGACGGGGCGTACGCAACACGGCGTGTGATGGACAGGTTCATAGGTCCGATCTCTCTGGCAGGAAGGGTGCCAGTTTAGGAGGGCGGCGAGGACTTGGCGTACGAGTCGGGGCTCTCATCGCGTCCTGTAGCCTCGCAGGATGGCCGACCTCCACACCAGCGCGGTCCACGGCGACGACGAAATAGGGGACGGGCCCGATGTTGCGCCGCCCATCCGAGTCAGCACGACGTTCGATAGAACCGACCAGGACGATTTGGTCTACCGCCGTTACGACCATTCCACGACGCGTCGATTGGAAGCGGTCATGGGCGCCATGGAGGGAGGCCATGCGGTGGCGTATGCCTCGGGCATGGCGGCAACGTCGGCGCTGGTGAGGCGATTGTCGCCGTCTCGGATCGCGTTGCCAGCCGATGTCTACGGCGGGACCAAGGCGCTCCTAGTCTCGCAGGCGGCGCGGGGAGAGGTGGAGTTGGTCGAGCCAGCAGCACTCGGGTCGGGAGACCTGTGGTGGACGGAGACTCCGTCGAATCCCAAGTGCATCGTCAGTGACATAGAGGCGATCTCCCAACAAGCTCACAGCAACGGTGCCCTGGTGGCCGTCGACTCGACCTTTGCAACCCCAGTGCTGCAGAATCCACTTGCCCTCGGAGCTGACTACGTGGTCCACTCCACCACGAAGTTCATCGGGGGCCATTCCGATGCCATGGGAGGGATCCTGGTCTCGGCAAGCCCGGAGGAAACGGACGAGTTGCGGTCGAGGCGCGACCTCGAGGGCGCCATTCCCGGTTCGCTTGATTCCTGGCTCACGTTGCGCGGCCTTCGCACATTGCCGCTGAGAGTGGAACGCCAAAGCGCTACTGCTCAGATCGTCGCCGAGTTCCTGGCGAATCGGGTACCGAAGGTGTGGTACCCCTCCCTGGCCGACCATCCCGGACACGACGTCGCCGCTCGACAGATGCGGGCCGGGGGAGGCGTTGTCTCATTCGAAGCGGCGTCGGGAGCCGAAGCGGTGCGAATCCGAGACTCGCTCAAGCTCTTCCGCAATGCGACGTCTTTGGGTGGAGTGGAATCGGTAGCCGATCTACGCGCCGACCACGAGCCAGACGCGCCACCGGAGCTCATCCGCTGCTCGATCGGCCTGGAAGCTCCCGAAGATCTCGTGGCGGATCTGGAGCAAGCGTTGTAGACATTGGCTCGCCGAGCGGCCGGTCGCTCTCGGGCATTACTCGGGGCTGCTCGTCAAGCAGCTGCCGCGATCGTTGGCACGCCACTCGTGACGGCTGCGCCGCAGCCGCCTTGAACCAACCCCGTACCGCGCCATCCCTATGTTGCTTGTGACCAGAAGGCAGAAGCTAGGAGGCGGGGTTCAGGAGCTCCACTTCTCCCAATGGATCACTTCGCCTTTCGGCTTCCACCCCCGCGCCAACGATCCAGAGCGGCGGTCCGGGGCGGGATGGCCAATCGTCACCACCCCGACCGGCACCACATCGTCGGGGATTCCAAGCAGCGTTCGGAGGTCGCCGGTGGCATGAGTCCCTAGAACACCTGCTGCCAGCCCCTCGGCCACCGCACCCAGCAACAAGGTCACCAGTGCGCCACCGACGTCGACCCACCACCACGGGATAGGCCAATCCACCTCGGTGCCGTCGGGGTTGGTCTTGTCTGGCTCGTTGTAGCGCTCGTGGTAGCTGGCCTCCCGAACGCAGACAACAACATGAACCGGAGCTCGCGAGATCCACGGGTCATAGCCGTTCGCCACGTATTTGGTTTCGCCGGCTAAGCCAGCGATGGCATGGCGAACCGATTCGTCGGTGACAACCACGAAGGAGTGGCCCTGACTGAACCCTGCCGACGGTGCTCGCCGCGCCGCATCGACGATACGTTCAACCGCCACGCGATCGACCGGATCATCTGTGTAGTTGCGCACCATGCGCCGGTTGGCGATCGTGTCGTAGAAGTCCATTGGTCCAGAGCGTAGGTGAGCCAAATGGAGTCGATCTCGGTGGCGGAGCTAGCGTGCTCGAACGGCTCAGCATTGGGGAGCAATAAGTGCTTCAGAGGTTCATCGCACAACTGGACGCCAACCGCGGCACCGCCATCGCCGCTGTGCTGGGGGCGGCCGCGGCAGTGGCGATCGGCGCGGTGGTCGGCCTGGATCCAGTCTTCGTCGTTCCGTTGCTGGTGGCCATAGGTCTCACAACATGGGGTATCTATCGGTGGCGCTTCCGGCATCTCGGGCCGCGCCCCAAACACGTGCCGGGGACCACAGTCGCTTCGAGCGGCCTGGCCGCACTGGTCGTGGTGTTCCTCGTCGCCCAGGCCGTTCCCTATGGCCGAGACCATTCCAATCCGCCCATCACAGGAGAACCCGCCTGGGCAACTGCTCAGACCCGCGACTTGATGGTTCGTTCGTGCTTCGATTGCCACAGCAACGAGGTCAGATGGCCGTGGTTCACCAATGTCGCTCCGTTTTCCTGGGCAACCCAAAAGCACGTGGATGACGGACGCGACAAGGTCAACTACCAGGAGTTCGACCGCCCCCAAGACGAAGCCGAGGAAACCTTCGAGACCGTGGAGGAGGGCTCGATGCCGCCGCCCTACTACACGTTGATTGGCCTCCACAGTGACGCCGATCTGTCGAGTGCTGAATTCTCCGCGTTATTGGACGGCCTCCGAAACACCCCGGGGATGACGGAATAGAGGCGCCAGAGGCTCTCTGAGTCGTCGTTGGCAGCCCTAGACGTCTGCGAGCGCCTCGGCGATCGCCTCCAACGCTTCTTTGGCGTCGGAGAAGAACATCATCGTGCCGTCCTCATAGAACAGCGGGTTGTCAATGCCTGCGAAACCAGGGGAGAGTGATCGCTTGACGACAACCACCGTCTGGGCGCGGTCTACCTCAAGGATCGGCATGCCATAGATGGGGCTGTCCGCATCGTCGCGGGCGGAGGGGTTGACGACATCGTTGGCGCCCAGGATTATTGCCACGTCGGCGCCAGCCAGCTCGGAGTTGGCGTGGTCGAGGTCGAGCAGCTGGTCGTAAGGGACATCGGCCTCGGCCAGGAGAACGTTCATGTGTCCCGGCATGCGGCCCGCCACCGGGTGGATCGCATAGTTCACCTTGATGCCCTGCTCCTGTAACGCATCGGCCAGCGCCCTGGTGGCGTGCTGGGCCTGGGCAACGGCCAACCCGTAGCCGGGCACGATGACAACCGACTGCGCGTAGCTGAGGGAGATAGCGACATCGGCAGCAGTGGCACGCTTGACCGGCTTGTCCGACATCGTCCCGGCCGCTCCACCACCGCCGTCACCGGTTCCGAACGCCCCGAAGAGCACATTGGTGAGCGGACGGTTCATGGCCTCGGTCATCAACATGGTGAGAATGAGTCCGGCAGAACCAACCAGAGCCCCGCCGATGATGAGAGCGGTGTTCTCGATGACGAAACCGGCCATCGACGCAGCCAGCCCAGAAAACGAGTTGAGCAGCGAGATCACCACGGGCATATCGGCGCCACCTATGGGAAGCACCAAGATGATCCCAAGCAGCAGCGTGGCGACACCAAGCAACCAGAGCGCCGTTTCGGATCGGTCGACGATCGCCCACACGATCAATGCGATGGCTCCAGCGGCGATGACGCCGTTCACGAGCTGTTGGCCTGGATAGGTGAGCGGGCGGCCGGTGATGATGCCCTGCAGCTTGCCGAACGCCACAAAGCTGCCGGAGAAGGTCACCGCGCCGATCAGTACCGAAGCGGCGATGGTGACGACGGTCTCGTTGGCAAAGACGTCGGGGTCATCGATGCGAACGAATTCCGACATCGCGACCAGGGCCGAGGCTAAGCCACCGAAGCCATTGAAAGCCGCGACCATCTGGGGCATGGCCGTCATCTTCACTTGCACCGCGGCCACCGCACCCACCGCAGTTCCCACCGCCAGTCCGGCAACGATGACCCCCCAGTCGACAACGTCGCGGTCGACCAGGGTGATGACAACAGCCCCCAACATGCCGGTCGCGCCGATCAGATTGCCGGTGCGGGCAGTTCTTGGAGACCCAAGACGCTTGAGGCCAATGATGAAAGCGGCGGCGCAGGCCAGATAGAGGAGCTCAGTCATCGGCCCTCTTCGGCCGCTTGAACATCCCGAGCATGCGGTCGGTGACCAGGAAGCCTCCAACCACGTTGATGGTGGCGGTCACCACGGCACCGAAACCCAACCAGGTGGCGAGACCGCCGGCGCCGAACCCTGCTGCCGTTACTGCTCCCACGATCGTGATGCCGGAGATGGCGTTGGCGCCCGACATGAGTGGGGTATGCAGCGTGGGTGGGACCTTGGCGATTACCTCGAAACCCACGAAGGTGGCAAGGACGAACACCGTGATGCCGATGATGAGCGGGCTCACAGCTCCACCATCCCGGCCACCCGGCGTGAGTAGGCGTTACGGATCTCGCCGGCGTGCGCAATACACGCTCCGTCGACGATCTCGTGATCGAAATCCAGCTTCAGGTCTCCATCTTCCGTGATCAGCTTCAGCAGCTCCGCCACGTTCCTGGCGTACATCTCGCTGGCGTCGCCGGCCACCCGGCTTGGCAGATCGAGCGGGCCCATCACCGCAGTACCTCGGCAATCGACTGTTTCTCCGGCCACGGTCACCTCGACGTTGCCCCCCGTTGGGGCAGCCACGTCGATCACAACCGAGCCAGGACGCATCGCTTCCACCATTGGTCCGGTAACGAGGAGCGGCGCCGGCCTGCCGGGTATCTGGGCGGTGGCGATGACGATGTCGGACTCGGCAACATGGGGTGCCAACGCTTCGAGCTGGCGCTTCTGAGTATCTTCGCCGACCTCTTTGGCATATCCACCCTCGGTGCTTGCGTCTTCTTCCGTGGGAGCGGACACGAACCGAGCACCGAGGCTCTCAACCTGTTCTGCGGCCTCTGGGCGGATGTCGTACGCCGAAACCACGGCACCTAACCGGCGGGCTGTTGCTATTGCCTGGAGACCGGCGACCCCCGTTCCAAGCACCAGCACCCTGGCCGGTGGGATGGTGCCTGCTGCGGTGGTGAACATGGGGAGGAAGCGGGTCGACTCCAAGGCGGCCGCCAATACTGCGGCGTAACCAGCGGCGGTGGCTTGGCTCGAGAGAGCGTCCATGGACTGGGCGAGCGTGGTGCGCGGCATCGCTTCGAATGCGAACGCGGTCAGCTTGCGTTCGGCCAGCTTGTGGACGATGTCGGCATCTGTGAACGGGGCGAGCAGCCCGATGACAACTGATCCTTGGTCGAACGAGTCAAGAAAGGACGGCAGCGGCGGCCCCACCAGCACCACGGCCCCGGCGCCTGGTATCGGGTCATCCACGACCGTGGCACCCGCCGCCTCGTACTCCTTGTCGAAGAATCCGGCCTTGTGTCCGCCATCATGTTGAACGGAGATCTCGAGCGAGCCCTTGACAAGCTCGGCGGCGACCTTCGGGGTGATCGCCACCCGCCGTTCCCCGGAACCCTGCTCGAGAGGTACTGCGATGCGCATTGGCCGGCAAGGTACGGGTTGCGAAGGAGATGCCAAA
>JAOTWH010000134.1 GCA_029863035.1 Acidimicrobiia bacterium
CATGACGCCCATGAAGTGCCAGCGACCGGGTACGGCGTGGGGAAAGGCGTGCAGTCGTCCTCGCGGTTCGTACCGAGGTTCGTTGTTGGAAACGAAAACGACGCCCGAAGTACCGAGCGACAGTGAGACAATGCCTTCGGCCACCGCACCGGTGCCCACCGCGCCGGCGGCCTGGTCGCCACCTCCGGCCACGACCGGCGTTCCTGCCGCCAGGCCGGTGGCTGCGGCGGCCTGCGCCGTGATGGTCCCGGTCACTTCGGGCCCCTCGAAAGTGGGTGGCAATAGCTGTTGGTCTATCTCGAGTGCCTCTAGCACTTCGGGCGACCAGTCCCGCGCTGCCAGGTCGAGCAGGACAGTGCCGCCGGCCCCGGCCTTGTCGGTGGCGTACTCGCCGGTCAGCCGCAGCCGCAGGTAGTCCTTGGGGAGCAGCACATGCGCCGCCTTCTGGTAGATGTCTGGTTCGTTGTTGCGTACCCACAGCATCTTGGGGGCGGTGAAACCCGTCAGTGCATCATTCCCGGTGATGGCGATCAGCCGCTCCCTTCCGACTCGCTCACGGATCTCATCGCACTCGGCGCCGGTCCGCTGGTCGTTCCAAAGGATGGCGGGACGAAGAACCTGATCGTCGGAGTCGAGCAGAACCAAGCCGTGCATCTGTCCGGTGAGCCCAACCGCCGCCACATCGTCACCGCTAGCGCCGGCGCCGGCCAGAGCAGCCTGTATGGCCTCTTGGGCTGCCTGCCACCACGATGCCGGATCCTGTTCACTCCACATTGGCTGGGGCGTCTGGAAGTCGTACTCGGAAACCCCTACCGCTGCCACCGATCCGTCCTCGCCGACCAGCACCGCCTTGGTGGCGGTGGTCGATACATCGATTCCCATCACGTAGCTCATGACCGGGCTCGCCGGGTGGGGTCTTTCACGCACATGGAGCCATTCAAGCGGGCGAAGCGGCGGGCGCGAGCGCGCAAGTCCGGGTCCGATTACCCTCGGTGGGCGGTGTTATCTGACCCTGGAGTAGACCCCAATGGCTGAAACCTTCTTTACAGACATCACGGAACCCATCCGTTACGCCGGACCGGACAGCAGCGACCCGTTGTCCTTTCGCTGGTACGACGCCGAGCGGGTCGTGGGCGGCCGCCCGATGGCAGAGCAGTTGCGCTTTGCGGTTTCGTACTGGCACAGCTTCAACTGGGACGGCTTCGACATCTTCGGATCGGGCACGCTCGACCGTCCCTGGCTGGCCGCCAACGCCGAACCGCTCGACGCTGCCAAGGCGAAGATGGCGGCGGCCTTCGAGTTCTTCGAAAAGCTCGGTACTCCGTTCTTCTGTTTCCACGATCGAGACATCGCGCCGGAAGGCGACAGTCTCAAGGAGTCGTTCGCCGCACTCGATGCCATGATCGACGAAGCGGAAGCTCACATGGCGCGCACGGGCACCAAGCTCTTGTGGGGCACTGCCAACCTGTTCACCAACCCCCGCTACCAGGCCGGCGCCGCCACCAACCCCGATCCCGAGGTGTTCGCTTACGCCGCTGCTCAGGTGGCTCACTGCATGGAGGCCACCCACCGCCTGGGTGGTGCCAACTATCTGTTGTGGGGTGGTCGCGAGGGCTACGAGACCTTGCTGAACACCGACATGAGCCGCGAGCTCGATCAGCTCGGTCGCTTCCTCACCATGGTCGTCGAGCACAAGCACAAGATCGGGTTCGAGGGCGGCATCTTGTTGGAGCCCAAGCCATTCGAGCCAACCAAGCATCAGTACGACTTCGATGTGGCTGCGGTACACGCCTTCCTGCAGAGGTATGACCTGGCCGACGAGGTCGGGGTGAACATCGAGGTCAACCACGCCACCCTGTCGGGCCATGACTTCGCTCACGAGATCGCAACCGCCGTTGCCGCCGGGATCTTCGGCAGCATCGACGCCAACGCCGGTGACGATCGATTGGGGTGGGATGTCGACCGGTTCCCGGTTTCGGTGGAGCAGATGAGCCTCGGCATGTACGAGATCTTGAGGGGTGGAGGGTTCACCACCGGTGGGCTCAACTTCGACGCCAAGCTGCGTCGGCAGTCGAGCGACCGGACCGATCTGTTCCATGGGCACATCGGAGGGATCGACACCATGGCGCATTCGCTGATCGTTGCGGCGGCGATGATGGAAGACGGTGCTATCGAAGGTGTGCGGTCACAGCGCTACGCCGAGTGGGACGGCGACCTCGGTCGCCGCATCACAGGGGGCACGGAGACCCTCGCCACCCTGCACGAGAGGGGTACGGGGGTCGGCGAGCCGACCAGGCGATCCGGGGGGCAGGAGGCGTTGGAGAACGTCGTCGCCCGCTACATCGACCAGGCCCGTTAGCAGAGCGGCTTAGTCGCCGAGATCGATCTCGGCTGAGGTCCAAGCGCCATTGGCAGCGCTCGACGCCATGGCCGCTTCGATGAACTTGACTCCCATCACACCGTCTATCGCGTTGGGGAAGTGCATCGTCAGTGGATCAGGCTCCTTGCCGGCCCGCCGGCAGGCGATGGCCTCGGCGGCGTCGGAGTAGGTGGTGGCGAATCCCTCGTGGAAACCCTCGGGATGGCCGGCCACGATTCGACTGGCTCGAGCCGCCAGGGGATAGGTTCCCGGGCCATTGGGGGTGCGCAGCTCCACTGGTCCTACGAGCGGCTTGAAGTGCAATAGCTGGGGCACTTCTTGCAGCCATTCGAGACTGCCCTTGGTCCCAGACACTCGGATCCAGAGCGAGTTCTCGACTCCAGCTGCGGCTTGAGTCACCCAGAAGCTTCCCCGAGCACCGTTGCTGAGTCGCAACATGGCGCCGGCATAGTCGTCGACCAGGCGGTTCGGGGCGATATGGCCGACCTCGGCGGCGACTTCGGCGACCTCCAGCCCCGTGATGAATCGCAGCAGGTTGTGGGCGTGGGTACCGATGTCGCCCATCACCAGCGACGGGCCGCCCCGCACCGGGTCATATCGCCACGGGACCTCGCCGGCGGGGTCGGGATCGTTCTCGTCGGCCTTGCCGCTCTGGACGTACTCCACCTGAACCAGGCGGATCTCGCCCAATTGCCCATCGGCCACCATCGCAGAGGCTTGTCGCACCAGCGGGTAACCGGTGTAGTTGTGGGTGAGGCAGTAGACCAGGCCGGTAGATCTGACGGTGGCGAGCACGTCTAGGGCCTCATCGAGTGTGTTCGTCATCGGCTTGTCGCAGATGACGTCGAATCCCCGCTGTAAGGCTCCGGTGGCGTATTCGTGGTGGGTGTCGTTGGGGGTCATGACCGCCACCACATCGGCTCCGTCGTCACGAGCCGCCTCGCTGTCCAACAGCTCGGTGCCGCCGGCGTAGGCACGATCGGGAGCTAGCCCGATCGCCTCGCCGGCCGCCCGGGAACGATCTGGATCCGATGACAACGACCCCGCTACCAGCTCGTAGCGGTCGTCGATGCGAGCCGCGGTGCGATGCATGGCGCCGATGAAGCTGCCCGGGCCACCGCCGATCACAGCGAGCCGCAGGCGGCGTCCCAGGATGTCGATTACCGCGTTGGTGTCGTCCATGCTGAAGGGCCTCCCTGTGGCGATTTGACCACGATCTCGTGGCTGGCCGAGCTTCGCTCGGAGGGCAACCCTACCTAGGGTCAAGGTCAGACCACACTGGGAGGACCATGAAGGACATCACGGCGCTTTCACACGCCGACGCTTGGGAGATCGTGAATTCGGTTCGGGTGGCGTTGGAGCAGGACGGTCGCGGCGCGGCGGTGGCGGTGTGCGACGACCACGGTGAGCTGGTTGCCTTGCTTCGCACCGACGGCTGTCCGCTTCCCTCTATCAACAACGCCATCAACAAGGCGTATACCGCCTCGCGCCAACGAATGGAATCGCGCCAGGTGGGAGAGGAATCGCGCCAAGGGAACTTCGCCATGACCAATTTCGGCGACCTTCGCTACACCGGTTGGGGCGGGGGGGTGCCGATCATGGCCGACGGCGAAGTGGTTGGGGCGGTGGGAGTCAGCGGCCTTCCCGAGGAGGACGACATGAAGATCGCCCGCGCCGGGGCCGCTCTCATCAGCTGAACCATGTCGACGATCGTCCAGGAGGCAGGTCCCGCCCGCCTCGAGATCGATGTCGACCAAGGCGCTCGTCTCGCTTCGCTTCAGATTCACGGGCACGAGCTTCTGGTGACTGACGATCCGGCTGCAACCGGTTGGGGGTCTTATCCGATGGCGCCGTTCGCCGGGCGAGTACGTCACGGAGAGTTCGGCTTCAACGGCACCGGGTACACGATGCCGATCAACTTCCCCCCGCACGCCATCCACGGCACGGCGTTCGACAGGGCCTGGTCGGTGGATGGCGACACGGACCTATCGATAGACCTCGGTGCTACGTGGCCGTTTCCGGGGCGTGCGTTGCAGACGATCACACTCGGTCCCGAGGCGCTCACCATGCGCCTCGAGGTCCACTCGGCGGGCGGTGCCATGCCGGCCTCTTGTGGCTGGCACCCTTGGTTTCGCCGTCAGCTCGAAATCGGCGAGCCGGCGGTACTCGACTTCGAGGCAGAGTTCATGGAACGGCGCGACAACGAAGGCATCCCCTCTGGTGAGCGGATGGCACCGCCTCCTCCCGGACCGTGGGACGACTGCTTCGGCGGGATCAAGCGATGGCCCGTGCTCACCTGGCCGGGTGCCCTTGAGCTTCGGATCGAGTCGAGCTGCGAGTTCCTGGTCATCTACACCGAGCCTGAACACGCGATCTGTGTCGAGCCGCAGACGGCCCCGCCCGACGCGCTCAACCACGATCCCTTCGTCGTCGAGCCGGGCCGGCCATTGGTGGCGACCACGACGTGGAGCTGGCAGTTAGCTTGAGTTCAAATTGAGAGGAGCAAGATGAGCGACAAGTTGCGTTGGGGCGTGATCAGCACGGCCGAGATCGGCACTCGGGCGGTTATCCCCGCCACCCAGCGATCGGAGCGAGGAGAAGTGGTCGCCATCGCCTCGCGGGACAAGGCGCGGGCAGAGGAGATCGCAGAACAGCTCGGCATTGCCACTGCCCACGGCAGCTACGAGGCGCTGCTGGAAGACCCCAACGTTGACGCCGTATACATCCCGCTGCCCAACCACCTCCACGCCGAGTGGACGATGGCCGCCGCCGCGGCCGGCAAGCACGTGCTGTGCGAGAAGCCGCTGGCCATGTCGGCTGCCCAGGCCCAGGAGGTGGTCGACGCCTGTGCCGAGGCCGGCGTCAAGATGGCCGAGGCCTTCATGTACCGCCAGCATCCTCAGTGGGTGAAGACCATGGAGATCGTGGCGTCGGGGCGGCTGGGCCAGCTGACCGCCGTGAACACCTGGTTCTCCTACAACAACACCGATGCCGAGAACATCCGAAACATCCCCGAGTTCGGTGGCGGAGCCGTAATGGACATCGGCTGCTATTGCATCAATCTGTCGCGCATGCTGTTCGGTGCCGAGCCCGATGAGGTGCAGTCGCTGGTGTACCGCCACCCCCAGTTCGGGACCGATGTCCTCACGTCGGCCATGCTTCGCTTCGGCGACGCCCAGGCCACCTTCACCTGTTCGACTGTGGTCGAGGATTACCAGCGGGTTCATGTGTTCGGTAGCGAAGGCAGGCTCGAGATCGAGATCCCGTTCAATGCTCCCAACGACCGCCCGACCAGGCTGTTCGTTGCTCAGGGCGGCGATCCGCCCGTCGCACCAGATGTCGAGGTGTTCGAGTTCCCAGTCGTCGATCACTACTCGCTCCAGGCCGACGCCTTCGCCGCTGCGGTTCTCGACGGGGCCGATGTGCCGCTGTCGAATGCTGATTCGGTGGCGAATATGGCGATAATCGATGCGGTTTTCGCCGCCGAAAAAGGGGCAGGCTAGGCGGGCGCGAATCGACCGTTATTGGTCGGCGAAGCGCGAAAAACGCGCTCGCGGGTTGCGCCCCGGCCGCAGGCTCGCCAGACTGTGGGGCTGCAGCTGGACTCCGATTTCTTGAGGTACTCCTCACCGGGCTGGTTGCACGCGACTATTCATTCCAAACAGGAGGAACAAATCCGTGAGGATTCTTAGAAGATTCAACTTCGCAGCAGTGCTCCTTGTACTGCTTCTGGTTGCCGCCGCATGTAGCGACGACGACAGCTCTGACACCACCGATGCCCCGACGGGCACCGTTGGCCCGTCTGCCGAGGGCAGCATTTGGGTGCTGCTCCCTGACTCTGCTTCATCCGACCGCTGGGAGTTCGACGACCGTCGCTTCTTCGGTGAGTCGTTCG